>JAMPYE010000483.1 GCA_023700825.1 Thermoanaerobaculia bacterium
CGGTTCAGCGGCCCGCTCTGTCCGGCGATCTCGCAGAGCGAGCGGTGGAACTGGTCCTGCAGGATGTGCGCGAGGAAATAGCGCGAGTACGGCGTGTTGCCTGGAACGTGGTACTTCGCGCCGGCGTCGAAGAACTCCTCGCCGCGCGCGCTCGGTGGCGCGACACCCTGGTACTTCAGCTTGAGGTCCCACCACGCCTTGTTGTACTCGGCAGGGGAGACTTCGCCGGAGAAGACCTTCCAGCGCCACTGGTCGACCAGCAGGCCGAAGGGGAGGAACGCGATCTTCTCGAGCGCCGCGTTGAGCAGCAGTCCCGTGTCCTTCGAGGTGTCGGGCTCCTTGTTCAGCAGCCCGACTTTCACGAGGTAGCCGGGAGTGATCGAGAGCGCGATCGTGTCGCCGACCGCCTCGTGGAAGCCGTCGTTCGCGCTGTCGCGGAAGACGAGCGGCTGCTTGTTGTAGGCGCGCTGATAGATGTTGTGCCCGAGCTCGTGGTGGATCGTCTGGAAATCTTCCGCGTTAGGCTCGATGCACATCTTGATCCGCAGGTCGTTGTCCTCGTCGAGGTCCCACGCCGAGGCGTGGCAGACGACGCTGCGGTCGCGCGGCTTGATGAAGAGAGACCGCTCCCAGAAGGTCTTCGGCATCGGCTCGAAGCCGAGCGAGCTGAAGAAGCGGTCACCGTAGCGGACCATCTCGAGCTCGTCGACCTTCTTCTTCGTGAGCAGCTTCGTGATGTCGTAGCCGGGGTCGGCGTTCTTCGGCGCGACCAGGTCGTAGACGTTCGCCCAGTCCTGGGCCCAGAGGTTGCCGACTAGGTGAGCTGGGATCGGCCCGTTCTGCGGGACCGCGTCGGTGCCGTACTTCTCGCCGAGCTTGAATCGGACGAAGCAGTGGAGCGACTCGTAGAGCGGCTTGACCTGGCCCCAGAGACGGTCGAGCTCCTTCGCGAAGTCGTCCGCGGGCATGTCGTACTTCGAGCGCCACATCGCGCCGGTGTCCTTGAAGCCGAGCTCGCGCGCGCCCTCGTTCGAGAGTTCGACGAAGCGCGCGTAGTCGTTGCGCATCGGCGCGCCGACCGCGTGCCAGCCTTCCCAGACCTCACGAAGCTTCTTCGCGTCGCGGCTCTCCCGGAGGATCGCGCTGATCTCGCCGATGTCGAGGCACTTGCCGCCGCCCGGGGGGCAGTACTTGCCTTCGCCGTACATGCCGTCCATGCGCGTGGCGATGGTCGTGAGCTCGCGACTCTTCTCCGGGTCGGCAGGCGTCGGCATCGTCAGGCCGAGCTTGATCATCTCGAGCTGGCGCTTCGTCGAGGCGTCGAGCCCCGCGACCTTGTCGAAGTCGAACGCCTTCTTCGCGTAGTCGACGCCCGCGTTGATCGTCCTCTCCTGCGACACCGCTTCGAGGTACTGCGTGTCTTCGGTGATGAAGTTCGCCTTCACCCACGACGCGCGGTTCGACTCCTGTCGCAGCGCGAGCAGGTGTGCGTTCGCGGCGGCGACGAACTTCACGGCGTCCGCGGCCGTCAGCTTTGCCGGCTCGGCGGGAGCGGGTGGAGCAGGTGTGGGTGCGGCGGCCGCGATGGCCGGCGCCGCGGCGGGAGCCGCCACGGGCGTCGCGGTTGCGCAGGCCGAGGAGAGCAGCGCAGAGGCGGCGAGCCCCGACAAGACAAGTCTAGATAGTGGTTTCATCAGAATCCTCCGGTTGAGTGGTTCAAGGCACGCCGGACGGGCGCGTCGGTGCGCGGGAAGTATAAGGGAGCGCGGCGCTCGCGGGATTCTCCCCGCCCAGCGCATGCTTGTCAGTGACGTGCGCCGCGAAGCGGTGTGGAGACGGTTGGCTCGGCGCGTAAGCGCCGAGAAGATGCAGCGCGAGTCCGCCACGAGCCGCGAAGTGGCGCCACCGTAGATTCCCGCGGCGGGGGCTCCAGGGTTTGGTCTCGTCCCTTCGGGGCTTTCCGATTCGGTTGGAGTGACTGTCTCGGCGCTTACGCGCCGAGCTAACCATCTCTCCGCCGCTTCGCGGCCTCTCTCCATTCGCGATCGCTTCGGCCGCTGGCCTGCTTTTCGCCGTTCGTCCCATTTCCCATATTGCCCCTTGATTATTACGAACGATCGTACTATTTTGCTTGCATGACGAAGGGGACCGACACACGGGACGCCATTCTCGACATCGCCCTCGCGAAGGCGAGCCAGGTCGGGCTCGGTGCGCTCAGCATCGGCGAGCTCGCGAAAGAGGCGGGGATGTCGAAGAGCGGGCTGTTCGCACACTTCGAGTCGAAGGAGAACCTTCAGCTCGAGGTGATGAAGGCGGCGGCGCAGCGGTTCGTCGAGCGGATCGTAACGCCGGCGCTGCGTGTTCCGCGCGGCGAACCGCGCGTCCGCGCGCTCTTCGAGGGCTGGTTTCGCTGGGCAAAGGACTCGAAGCTGCCGGGCGGCTGCCTCTTTATCGCCGCGGCGACGGAGCTCGACGATCAGCCCGGGCCGCTGCGCGACTATCTCGTCGGCTCGCAGCGCGACTGGCTCGCGGCTTTCGCGCAGGCGGCGAAGATTGCCGTCGACGAGAAGCACTTCCGCAACGACCTCGATACGGAGAAGTTCGCTCGCCGTGTCTACTCGATCATCCTGGCGTACCACCATTTCTCCCGCCTGCTGCACATGACTGACGCCGAGGCGCAGGCGAGGAGCGAGTTCGACGCCCTTCTCGCCGAGTCGCGAGCCTGATCCCCCAACCAACCCGTTAGAGGAGGTTAGCCATGAACGAAGCCAAGACTGTCCCCGGTTTTGGAAATAGCACGAACGGTCGTCTCTCTATCGCGGCGAGCATGATCGGCGCCGCGATCCGGCTCGTCGATCGTGTCGCGCCGCGCCGTGCGGAACAGCTCGCGACCGATCTCTTCCTCACGCCACGCCGCATCGCCGCACCGGAACGCGAGAAGGAGTGGGCGAAGGATGCGACGTCGTTCGGGATGGTCACCTCCAAGGGCAACCGCATCGAGGTGCTCGTGTGGGGTGACGGAGAGCGGGGCACCGTGCTCCTGCTTCACGGCTGGGAAGGCCGAGCCTCGCAGATGGGCGCGATTGCCCGAGATCTCGCCGCCGCCGGTTACCGCGCCGTTGCGCCCGACCTTCCGGCGCACGGCTCGAGCCTCGGTTCGCGGACGAACGTGGTCGAAGCGTCGTGGGTCGCGTATGACGTCGCGAAGCGCTTCGGTACGCTCGCAGCGATCGTCGCGCACTCGTTCGGATGTGCCGCCGCGACGGTCGCCCTCGGGCGCGGCGCGCGGGCCGAGCGCGCGGTGTTCATCGCTCCTGCGAACGACTTCGCGTTCTATAGCGAATCCTTCGTCTCCGCCCTCCATCTCTCGCCGGACATGGCGGGCAGGATTCAGCACGAAACCGAGAAGCGCGTCGGCGCCACCTGGGCGTCGCTGCAAGCCGATGCGTTGCCGCGCGAGCGCGCCGTCCCGCTTCTCGTCCTGCACGATGAGGCCGACCGCGAGATTCCCTTCGCGCAGGGTGCGAAGGTCGCCCGCGTCTGGCCCGATGCGACGCTGCACGCGACCCGAGGGCTCGGGCACACCCGCATTCTCCGCGATCCTGGAGTCGTCCGCGCGGCGGTCGAGTTTGTGGGAGTCGATCAGGAAGCGGCCGAAGCGATAGCAGTCTGAGGCGCGAGGCGGAAGGCGAGAGGCGGGTCACCCATCCGCCCGGTATATTTTTCACCGATGCGCTCGGTTTGTTTGCTATGACCTTTGACCTTTGACCTATGACCTGCTTCTCCTGCTTTGGCCTCTGGCCTCTGGCCTCTGGCCTTTGGCCCACCTCTCGCCCTTTTTGCTACCCTCCTTC
>JAMPYE010000484.1 GCA_023700825.1 Thermoanaerobaculia bacterium
CCTGATTCCGAGGGACGAACTGCGAGTGCGCCGCGGAACGCGATCACCGCTTCGAGATAGTGCTCGGTGTAAAGGAATTGGCTGGCCGCGATCTCGTTCAGAAGAAACATCGCATGGCGATCCTCGCGGACGAGCGCCGGTACTTCGGTCGCGAGCCGAATCGACTGCGCCAGTTCATGCTCGTATTCTCCTTTGACCACCACACGCCCGCGCCTCGCGGCTGCGAAGAAGAGCCCTGCACCGTGGCCAAGGCTCCACTGCTCGATGGCTTCGAGAAAGTTGTGCACGTGCCGCCATGAACGCTCGCCGGGTGCCTTTTGCGACTCCGCGAGCCAGAACCGGTTCGCCAGCGTCACGACATCCAGTTCGTCGCGGAGGAATGCGTCTCTCGCAGCTGCGGGGACCTCATCAAGCGCCGCGAGCCACGCGTCGAGGTCCGCGCGCGATGAGAGACCGGAGGCGTTCAGATCGATCATCAACGGCCACGTTCGATCGAGCTCGCTTGGGAACGGCCCTCCGCCGACGCCGGTCGCGTCGGGTCGCAAGCGCGCGGCAGCGCGTAGATAACGAATCGCTCGAGCCGGCGCCGATCGTCCCGTCGCTCGTGATTCCCAGAACGCCGCCGCCGTAACGGCGAAGCCCTCTAGGGGTGTCGCGACGCTCGTCAGCGCGTCGAGCTCGGCGAGAAGAGCATCGACATCGCGGCCGTGTTTGCGACGCGCCGCGATCTGCATCGTGCGCACGACGATTCGCAGGTCGAGTGGAATCTGACGAGGCAACTCTGTTTCTGCGAAGAGATCGACGATAGAAGGCTTGTCGATCTTCGCTAGCATTCTCGCGAGTTCGATTGCGTAGAGAAAGACCGAGCCCGCCTTCGGCCACTCCTCGGCCAGCAACAGCAAGGCGATAGCCTTTGCAGCGTCGTGCTCCTCGATGGATTCCCGAAAGAAGAGACGTTCCGCGGCGGCGACGTACGCAGACCGGGTCTGGACATCGAGAGCTCCGGTCTCGAACTCGATCTGGTTGCCCCATGTGATGAGGTCGACAAACGAGAGGCGCAGCACGTCGGGATGTACCTTTTCGACAGCGACGCCGGCCGACTGGAGGGTAGCGAGCTGCGTGATGTAGTTCGCGACAACCACTTCCAGTTCATCGACGCGTCGACGGAGTTCTGCCGTTGCACGCCGATCCTCCATTCGCGCCTGCGTGCGCGCCGTGCCGCCGCCGACCGCAACTTCAGAGAGCACTCCGATTGCCTGAGGTCCGAGTGTTTGCGATCGAGGAACGATGAGCTTCCAGCCGCCCTTCGAAGATCGCTGCACGTGATCCGTCGACGCCCAGTACGCGACGCGCGTGTCGGTGTCCACGAGCACGAGGATTACGGGAAGGGCATAGCTCCGCCAGTAGCGAACGTGTCGATCGCTCGGCCGGTTGATGAAGCCGTCGTCGGTCGTCTCCCGAAAGTACGATGGCCCCCCTTTTACCTGGGCCGCGAGCTGACGGCCGGTTTCGACTCCGTCTTCGTCCGTAACCTCGAAGTGAGCATCAACGCCGTAGTCCGTACCCGGTTTGTCCTGTGGGCGGTAGATCCAGCGCATGTCGAGGTTGACGATCGCGTCCACGATGGCGGTCGCTCCTCCTCCAACCCTGTCGCTGTCTCGGCTCACGTGTCGATTCTGCCATCCGGCGCGGCCTCGTTCTAGCGATGAGTCACCGCCGTCCCGCTCCGCCCCGATCGGCGACGCATACGTATCCTGCGAAGACGACTTAGCGGCTCGGCAGCGACAAGTCATGGACCTACGACCGTGTTACGCCCGCCAACAAGGTGTGGCTTATCCGAAGTTCGTGAGGATAAGGATTCGGAGCGGTTGATCTCCCGTGATCGTCCGATTCGGAAGACGAGTCATGCTCCGTCAAGGTCGATCATGCCGATAGCATCCGGGCATCTTCAACTAGCACTTCGACGCACGTACCGTACGAATCGGAGGTACGCATCATGGACAGATTCGAGGCGGTGGAGAGGGCGGCTCGCGCGTACGGTTTGACGAGCGACCACATTCCCGTGACGCATCTCGCTGAACGGGACGGACAGCACCTCGTATTCGTGAACGCCTTCACCGGCGGTGCGTACCTCGTGATCCACGCGACGGGCACGGTCCGTGAGGTCGGCGATTCTGATCAGGGAATCACGACTTCATGGGTGCCGCAGTATTTCGGTCTCGGCCGCCCGTACGCGAGTCGCACCTAACTATTCAATCGAACGCACTGAAGAGGCATTCGAACGAACTTCGATTTCGATCTTGAGTGAAAGGAGAACGTCATCATTCATTCGGCTCACGCGCGCCTGTTCCTAATACTCATCACCATGACTAGTGTGAACAGGCTCATTCTCGTCGGCCACGTGGCCGCTGATCCCGAGCAGTCCCAGACGCCATCCGGCAAGGTCCGCGTCATTTTTCCCGTCGCGACTCACCGCAGTTCGACTTCCGACGGCGTGAAGAAGGAGGTCACCGATTACCACCGCGTCGTGACGTGGGGAGAGCTGGCAGCCAACTGCATGGCTCATCTCGCGAAGGGACAAGGGGTGTACGTCGAGGGCTCGATTCTGAACCGCGCCTACGAACAAGACGGCGAACGGAAGTTCGTCACGGAGATTCGCGCGGACGAGGTGAACTCGCTGACCTGGCGGAAGAAGTCTGGAGTCGACAACATCAGCATCGACCCGTTGGAGGTCGAGTGAGACGAAGCACGCGAATCCGCAATCGCGAAGTACCTGCCAGGCGACGCGGAGCCATCGGATGAAGGACGTTTCTGCTTTGCTCGAGTTTTCCACCCCGGCTCCAGGTTGCCGTGCACGCACCGGGCGAGAGCCGAACCGATCGATGACCGCTGTTGCTCCCGCGCCATTCGGGAACGCACGGCAACCTCGCCGGGACTGGGAAGCCGATACGTTTCAATTCCTGAATATCAATCTTGCTCGACGGGAGGACCCTGTTCAGAGGCCAGCGTGCGGATCATTCTTAACTCCATCACTTCCATGCGACCTACCGTTCACGTCGACATCCTCGTCCCGGTTGCGGACAACGATGGGCGGCCTTTTGCTCACGCAGCGTTCCACTCGTTCGAGATGTTCCTCGCTACCCTCGTCGGCGGCTTCACTCGCCACGGCGACGTCGATGGCGCCTGGCGATCTCCGACATCGGGTGAACTCATGCGCGATCGATCGGTGCTCTACTCGGTCACGCTCGATGCGGAAACAGCGCTCGCGCACATCCCGAAAATCGACAGCTACATCAGACGGTTCTTCCGCCAGGAGGCGGCTTTCCTGGAGCTCATTCCGACCCGCGCGTCTACTTTCTGACGAGTCCATCCCGTTGAGCAGGTGCGGTACCGGCGCCACTCCGTGCGATGAACCGTGCACGCGTTCGCTCTGCGCGCAGTCGCCGCGTAGCACGTTTGCCGAAACGCGGAGTGGCCCGATATCGTTCTTCTGCAAACTGGTAGCCAGCCTTCTGGAGGGTCAATGCCCGAAGTCGTGTACAACCTGATCGCCTATTTCGATGAGATGGAGATCGTGTCCTTCCTCGGGATTGCGACTCATCAGTTGGATGGTTCCGACGAACAGAAACTACGCTTTCTGTCGGCGCAGGTCGCGTCGGATAGCAAAGTCGCGGCACGATTTCTACTTCCGGATCGGTACAAGCTCCGAGGGCGCGACGGTCAGGTCTTCGATGGCAATAACACGACGCTCGAATACGTCAGGCAGCTGATCAGGGCGAACAAAGCTGATCTGCTGTTCGAGGAGGCTCTGACGGTCGTGGGTGCACCGATGCAGCCCCTCGTATGTGTCACA
>JAMPYE010000485.1 GCA_023700825.1 Thermoanaerobaculia bacterium
GCCGAGCGAGTTCGCGCGCTCGCTGCTCGAGACACGCGACGGCACGATCTGGATCGGCACCGTCGGCGGAGGGCTCGCATGGCACCGCGACGGAGTGACGCGAAGGTTCGAGGCGCCGCTGCCGAGCGACACGATTCTCTCGCTCGCGGAATCGCCGGACGGGACGCTCTGGGTCGGAACGAACCGCGGGCTCGCCGAGGTGCGCGACCACGAGGTCGTCCGCACGATCGACCGGGCCGCGGGGCTCGGCGACAGCAACGTGAACGCGCTCCAGGTCGATGCGCAGGGCCGGGCATGGGTCGGCACGGCGTCGGGCCTCTACGTCGTCGACGGCGAGAAGGTCGAGACGGTGCCGCTCGACGGGCCGCTCAACATGTCGATCTTCTGCATCAGGCTCGAGAGCGACGGCTCGGCGTGGATCGGCTCGAACGGAGGGCTCGCGCTGCTTCGCGACGGGAAGGTGTTCACCTTCCGCGCCAGGCACGGCGTCCCCGAGGACACGGTGTTCCAGGTGCTCGAGGATCGCGTCGGCTTCTTCTGGATGAGCGGCAACCGCGGCATCACGAAGATCTCCCGCGCCGCGCTCGAGAAAGTGGCGCGTGACGGCGACGGGCACGCCGAAGCGGTGCGTTTCGGCCGCGCGGACGGGATGCGCACGAACCAGTGCAACGGCGCCTCGCAGCCGGCCGGATGGGCGGCGCGCGACGGCACGCTCTGGTTCCCGACGCCGTGGGGCGCAGTCGCGGCGGACCTGCAGCGGATGCCGACGAACACGCTCGCGCCGCCCGTGGTCATCGAGCGCATCCGGGTCGACGGCCAGCCGGCCACGCTCGAGAACGGCCGCATGGTGCTCCCTGCCGGGCAGCATCGCATCGAGGTCGACTACGCGGCGATGAGCTTCATCGCCCCCGAAGCGGTGCGCTTCCGGACCCGTCTCGAGGGGCTAGACGAGCAATGGGTCGACGCAGGAACGCGCCGGACCGAGATCTACACGAACATCGGGCCCGGCGCCTATCGCTTCCGCGTCATCGCGGCGAACAACGATGGAGTCTGGAACGAAGAGGGCGCAATGTTCGAGCTGCGCGTGCGCCAGTTCTTCTGGCAGCAGCCCATCTTCATCGCCCTCACCGCGGTCGGCGTCCTCCTCGTGCTGTGGGGGATTCTCCGCCTCCGCGTGCGACACCTCGTCAGGCGCCAGCAGGAACTGCAGCTGCTCGTCGCGCAGCGCACCGGGGAGCTCGAAGTCGCGAACGAGCGTCTGCAGCATCTCTCCGCGACCGACGCGCTGACCGGGGCGTCGAACCGGCGCCGCTTCGACGAGGCACTCGATGCGGAGTGGAAGCGCGCCAAGCGCCACGGCGAGCAGATATCGATCCTGATGATCGACGTCGACCACTTCAAGGACTACAACGACGAGCTCGGCCACCAGCAGGGCGACCTCTGTCTCAAGCAGATCGCCGACGCGCTCAAGGGGACCGCGCGCCGCGGAAGCGACATCGTCTCGCGCTATGGAGGCGACGAGTTTGCCGTGATCCTCTCGTCGACCTCGAGCGACAGCGCGGCAACGGTCGCGGAGACCGCGCGCGCCGACATCGAGCGGCTCGACATCCGCTGCGGCGAGACGACCCGCATCACCCTCAGCATCGGTGTCGCCACGGCGAAGCCCGACGACGGCTCGTCGAGCGAAGCACTGATGGCGGCCGCCGACGAAGCGCTCTATCGCGCGAAGCACGAAGGGCGGAACCGCATCGTCACGGTCGAGCTCCCCTCCGACGCCGCGCCTGCGGCCTGAGCGGGACACGGGACGCTCACGGCGTGATGTCGATCGGCGTGCCGTCGCGCACCACACGCCAGATCTCCTCGATCTCCTCGCTCGTGACGGCGATGCAGCCGAGCGTCCAGTCGCTCGCGACATGCCCGGCACCGAGGCCGCCCATGCCGCCGGGAAGCCCGTGGATCATGATCGCGCCACCGGGATCGACGCCGCGCCTCCGAGCCTCGCGGCGATCGTGCGCGTTCGGATACGAAACGTGCAGCGATCGATGAAAGGCGCTCTTCGCGTTTCTCCAGTCGATCACGTAGCGTCCCTCCGGGGTCCGGCCGTCGCCCTCCTCCAGCTTGTGGCCCTCGGGGTTAGGACCGAGTGCGACGCGGTAGGTGCGAAGCTCACGGCCGGCGCGGAACAGCTTGAGCGATCGCTCACTCTTGTCGACGACGACGAGATCTGCACGGGTCCCGGAAGGGAGCGGCGCGCGGGTTTCCTGCGCGAGCGCGCTGGCAACGAACGTGAGATACACGATGAGCGCTACGACGCGTTGGCGGCCCATGACAGTGAGACGCGCGCGGAGGGCGGAGGGATGCGGGGGGGTTGTTAGTTGTTAGAGGTTAGTTGTTAGTGGTCAGTGGTTAGTGGTTCGTGGTTCGTGGTTCGTGGTTCGTGGTTCGTGGTTCGTGGTTAGTGGTCAGTGGTTCGTGGTTCGTGGTTCGTGGTTCGTTGTTCGACGGGCGGCGTGACGTGTGGATCAGGCAGAGCGGCATGCGCCACCGGCTGGCATGTGGCGTCGGCACTCCTGCCTGCGCGCGGCGCGAAGCGCCGCCCTGTCGAGAGGCACCAAGCGAGAAACTGGAGGTCGCCTTCGGCGACGTGCAGGCAGGAGCGCCGGCGCCACACAGGACCTCTACTCTCCGTCCGCATTTCGGAATAGATCTCACTTTAGAACCGTTCTAAACAGGCGATGAACGAGGACATTCTCAAGGCCCTGCTCGACCACGGCGTTCAGCCTTCGGCGCAGCGCCTGGCGGTTGCCCGGTACGTTCTGGCGACGCACGACCACCCGACCGCAGACCGGGTGTTCAGCGTCGTGCGCGAGTCGTTCCCGTGGATCTCGCGCGCGACCGTCTACAACACACTCAATCTCTTCGTGGAGAAGGGGTTGCTCCGGGCGCCGGCGCTCACGGGGGGAAGCGTCGTCTTCGACCCGAACACCGCGCGGCATCACCACTTCATCGACGAGAAATCCGGCGCGATCCACGATGTCCCGTGGGAGAGCGTCGAGGTATGCAACATCGAGGCGCTCGAGGGATTCGACGTCACCGACTTCCAGGTCGTAATGCGCGGCGTGAAGCGCCGTCGCCGCCGCACGTGACCATCCTCGGTGCGCCACTCCGGGGCGCGCCGGGAGAGACTGAATCCGGAGACAGGAGAACGACATGACCACCGCCGTGAAAGCACCCAACGCAATGCCGATCGACATCGGCATCTCCGAGGACCATCGCAAGCTGATCGCCGACGGGCTCGCGCGCCTGCTCGCCGACACCTACACGCTCTACCTCAAGACGCACAACTTCCACTGGAACGTGACGGGGCCGATGTTCAATACGCTCCACCTGATGTTCGAGGGGCAGTACAACGAGCTCTCGCTCGCGATCGACCTGATTGCCGAGCGGATTCGCGCTCTCGGCTTCCCTGCGCCGGGAAGCTACAGGGACTTCGCGCGCCTCTCGTCGATTCGCGAGGACGAAGGCGTCCCCGCGGCCGAAGAGATGATTCGCAAGCTCGTCGAGGGACAGGAATCGGTCGTCCGCACGGCGCGGTCGATCTTCCCCATCGTCGACGAGGCGAACGACCAGGCGACGGCCGACCTGCTCACGCAGCGGCTGAACATCCACGAGAAGACGGGCTGGATGCTGCGCAGCCTGCTGGCGTAAGGCAGGCCGAAAAGCAGGCCAACGGCCAAAGGTCAAAGCAGGCAGGACTGAAGGCCATAGGTCATAGCCGGCAGAAGCTCATCGTGAATCGGACGGTTCACGTTCGATCCGGAAAATGGCGAAGGGGCACGGCCTGCCGTGCCCC
>JAMPYE010000486.1 GCA_023700825.1 Thermoanaerobaculia bacterium
GGTCGGGATGATGCAGCCCGAAGACCGCATCGCCGTGCTCTCGTTCGACTCTCACCTCAAGCTCCGCTGCGACTTCAGCGCCGACCGGACGGCCGCGCTCGACGCGATTCAGGCTGCGCTCGAGATCGGCCCGGTACCGGCGATCGCGGCGGCAGCCGACGGAGCGTCGCTTGCCGCGCATCTCGACGAGAAGGAAATGAAGGCGGTCACGCGAGCGGAGCCCGCGCTCCTTCTCGTGGCGCGCGCACTCGCCGAGATCGAAGGCGACCGGCTGGTGATCCTGCCGGGCTGGGGCTTCGGCGAGATGAGCTGGGGAAAGGGGGTCGACGGCGATCGTGTCGTACTCCCCAGGGAGTGGGGCGAAGCGGTCGGCGTTCTTCACCGCGAGCACATTCCGGTAATCACGATCGGGACGGGAACGGGACAGCTGACGATGGGGATCGCGATGACTGCGCGAGCGACGGGAGGTGTGCACACTTCCGCGATCGGGCCGTTCCCCGCGCAGTCGCTTGGCAGGATCGAGGGGGCGCTCGCCGGCTGCTACGAGTTGCTCCTCCGCATGGCCGAGCCGCTTGCGGAGGGAGAGCACGTCATCACGATTCGCACGAAGGACCCGCGACTCCGTGTGCTCGCAGCGCCCGTGATGGTGGTGGACAATGCCGACACTTCCTATGCCGATGCGATCGGGCTGCTCAACTCCGGGCAGGTAGAGGCCGGCGTCCAGCTGCTCCGCGACTCGATGGCGTCGACCGGTCTTCCCGTCGACGTGCTCATGGAGCGGCTGCGCACGTTCATGGACGCGGCGCAGTGGGACGCGGCACTCGCGGTCGTCGAGCAGCTCGAGGCGACCGGTCCGCTCGACGACGAGGTCGCGGGGATGCGCGACGAGGCGCGACGATCGTTGGCCCTTCGAACGATGTCGGGCGCGCATGGGCGACTGGTCGAGGCGCGCAGGTTGCTGCTCGACGGCGAAACGACGCGGTCACTGGCGCTTCTGAACGAGGCGGTCGCAATCGAGCCGAAGCTCGCCGACGCTTGGTACGAACGGGGAATGCTGCTTCTCTCCCTCGGCCGCACCGACGAGGCAAAGGCGAGCCTGCTCCGCTACCTGGAGCTCGGCCCGCGCGGAGCGAATGCGGCCGAGGCGAAGGAGATTCTTGCGGGCATCGCGGACCGGGAGCGTCGATGATTTCATTCGGCGGGTGGTGGCGTCCCGTGGCGGCGCCTGCTGAACAACCCGGCGCCTGGAAGCTGGGAGAGAAAGGCAAAGAAATGAACGAGCCGCTCGGGCGGCGAGACCTCCTCCGGGCAAAATCGAATACTCTTTCCTGCCGGAAGGTCGAGGCTACGGTGAGACGCGGGGTGGTGCCAGCTGTCGTCGTCTTTTTCGGCGTTGCTCTGAGCGCTGGGGCTGCAGTTCCAGTGCCGACTCCCGACCTCGATCGGGAAGCCGCCCTCGAGCGCGCTGCGCGCGAACAGAAGCCTCTCGTGCTCTTTGCGCGTCCCGACAAATGCCGTGCACCGAAGAAAGCTCCCGACCCCTGCCGGAGGCTCGAGGCCGCGGTCCGGCATCCGGCGATCCAGCGACGCCTCCAACGGGTCGTCTATCTCTCCACCACCACCGAAGAGGAGCAGCCGAGCATCACCGTGCACGATCCGGGCGGCGTGCCGATCGTCCGGTGGGTTGGAGCGCCCGATCCGCCGACGTTTCGCCTCATGTTGACGCTCGTCGACGGCGCGGCGCCTAACCTCGTGGCGGCGGCACGAGCACGTGGCGGCGGTGACGCGCGGCTCGTCGCGCGCGAGGAGTGCCTCGCGACGCTGGCGCTCGGGAACGAAGCGTCCGGCCGCGCCCGGCTTCGCGCGCTGCGCGACGCGGACGACGCCGAAACGCAGCAACTTGCGACGATCTGGCTCGGCAGGCTCGACGCGCGCGGCAACGACACGAACCTCGATGAGGTCGCGCTCTTTGCGCTGGCCCGGGAGGGGGCGACAAACCAGGTGCGTTTCGAGGCGTGGATGTCGATCGGGGAGCGGCAGCTCGCCGAAGGGAAGGGCGACGACGCGGCGATCGCGTTCCGCACGGCGCTCGACCTCGCGGGCGACGCCGTCGCCGAGCGCGAAGCGGCTCTCGCGGCGCTCGCCAGGAGCGCGGAGACGGGGAAACCCGTCATCGGCCTCGGCTCCGCGGGTTCGATCGTCACGGGGCGGCGCACGATCCAGCCGAGGTGGAACGAGAAGAAGGCGCATCGTGTCGAATACAGACTCGACGGAAAGCTCGTCGCGACCGCGCTCCAGGCGCCGTTCGCCGCCGGCGTCAATTTCGACCGTATCCCGAAATACCAGTTGCTCGAGCTCACGGCATTCGACCGCGCGGGTGACGCGATCCGCTCGGCGAGAGTCGCCGTCAACGACCGGAGCGGTGACTTTGCGATCCAGATCGTCGAGCCTGCCGGGGCGGAGCTCGTCGGGCCGGCCGCGGTCGAGCTCGCTCTGCGTGTCCCCAGGGGCCGGGGCGTGGTCGATGTCGTCGTCGAATGGAACGGGGCGGTCGCGGCGCGCCTCGACGCGCCTCCATGGAAGACGCGTGTCACCGCGGTCGCCGGAGAGTTGGGCGTGCTTCGTGCCGCGGTGCGGCTCGACGACGGGACGGAGCGGGAGGACGTGCGGCTTTTCAACATCGGGTCGATGCTCCTCGAGAGCGGCGTCCACCTCGTCGAAGTTCCGGTCTACGACGCGAACCGGAGGCTCACTGCCGGGGAGCTCACGGTCAGGGAGGCTGGCCAGGCGCGGCAGGTCGATCGCGTGATCACCGCCTCCGAGGCGCCGCTCAACGTCGCATTGCTGCTCGACATGTCGACGAGCATGAAGGAGAGCGTCCTCGATCTCGAGGAGGCGGCGCTGCAGTTCGTCGGGCGCAGCCTCGAGGAGCGTGGCCGGGTCACTCTCGTCGCATTCGATACGACGGCCCGTGTTGCCCTGTGGCCGACGAGCGATCGCCCGCGAATCGAGCGTGCGATCCAGGACCTTCGCGTTCGCGGGGCGACCGCGCTTCACGACGCGATGATCACTGCGATCCTCCAGCTTCAGGCCGGCGGCTCGCGCCGAGCGATCGTCGTCCTCTCCGACGCGCTCGACAACGCCAGCGTCTTCTCGATGAGCGACGTCCTCGAGGTTGCGAAGCGGAGCGCCGTCCCGATCTATCTCGTCACGCTCAATCCGCAGCGCCAGAGGCCCGTGACCCCGAACGAAATGCCGGTCGTCTCGCCGGAGGCGAGCGCGCAGCAGGAGCTCGCGAGGCTCGCGCGACGATCGGGCGGGATGGCGTTCGAGCTCCAGTCGGTCGATCGAGTCGGCTCGCTCTGGAAGAAGATCGCCGAGGATATCCGGAACCAGTCGCTCGTCATCTACCGGACGACGGCCGATGGAGCGGACGGAGGTTGGCGCGAGCTCGAAATCTCCTTCAAGGGCGGCAAGCGGCTTCGCGCCCCCGCTGGCGTTTACATCGAGGGCGCAGGACAGCCCGCGGGCGGATCGAAATGAGGCGGCTGTTCTTCCTTCTCGCGTTCTTCTCTGCTCTCGCGCTCCGTACCGCCGCAGACGATCACGCAGCGTTGCCGCAGTTCGGCGAGACGATGACTGTGGTTCGCTACCAGGTCGAAGCACGAGTCCTCGACGCCGAGGGGAATGCGGTTCGCAATCTCTCCGCGGCCGACTTCGAGGTGACGATCGGGAAGGCTCGCGCCGAGGTGGAATCCGCGGACTGGATCGGCACCTCGCAGCGTCCCGACGTGGCGTCCGAACCCGACGTGACGGAAGGCGCGGGGCCGCCGCAGCAGGAGGCCGGCGA
>JAMPYE010000487.1 GCA_023700825.1 Thermoanaerobaculia bacterium
CGCCCTGGCGAGCGGTCGCCACTCGAGCGCCAGCACGAGCAGCGACCCGAAGAAGACGGCCAACAGGGTCGGCAGCAGCACGCGTGCCGCGATCGTCTCGAGCGACGCCTGTCCCTTGAAGACGAGGCCAGCGCGATGCGTCCACGCGACCCAGGCGAGCACCGCTCCGGTCGCCAGGCCGACCGGAACGCTCCACTTGCAAAGCGCCGCGCGCCACCCTGGGAGTCGCCAGAGTAGTGCAAGCGTCGCGCCGACGACCAGCCCGTCCCCGCGCAATGGAGTCCATTGAAACGTGACCTGCCACGCCGCCCCGCCCAGCAGAGCCGCCAGGCGGGCGAGCGGAGCGAGCGCGAAGACCGCGACACAGACCTGCCGCGTGCGCGACAGGCTGCCGCGCAGGACGATCGCCGGCCAGAGCAGGTAGAACTGCTCCTCGACGGCGAGCGACCAGAAGTGGCCGAGCGACGTCAATCCTCCGAAATCGATGCGAGGCATCTGGAAGTTCGAGTAGTAGAGCCAAAAGGGGAGCTGATCCGCCGCGGAGGGGACTTCGAACCGGCCGCTCATCGCCGGCAGCGCGAAGAGCGTAACGAGCAGGGCGAGGTAGTAGAGCGGGAAGATGCGCAGCGCGCGCCGGGCGTAGAAGTTGCGGAACGGCTCGGCCTCCGACCGCGCTTCGATCAGCTTTCCCGTGATCAGGAAGCCCGACAGCACGAAGAAGAGGTCGACGCCGCTCCAGCCGAGGTCGGCGATCTTGAAGGGCAGTGCGCGCAAGCCGAGGTCCGACTCGTGGCCGGGCGTGAGGTGATAGAGCAGGACGAGACCGATGGCGAGTGCGCGCAGGCCGTCGAGCGGGGCCAAATGGGGGCTGGCGACGACATGCGGCTCGGAGGCGACTGCCGTCGGCAGGCGTCCGCTGGTCCCGGGATCCTTCATTCGCTCGACCCCAGGTTCACCGACGATGAATGCGCTCGCACGGCCAAAGCCGCGCGATGCTATTCGATTCGGCCTCCGAGCCCTCCAGGTGGCGTGAAGCATGTGTCGCGGGACGGCCGGCGCGAACGCCATCGCTTGTAGGATCGAGCGAGACGATGCGACGCGACTCGAACGCAGACGGAGCCGGCGCGGCCCGGCACGCCGAAATCCTCGTCGCGGAGGCGGAGTTCCGCGGCCTCGTGCACGCGACGTTCAATGCCGGCCTGCTGCGGGCGATCCTCGCGGGCTGGCCGGGAGCCGCCGTCCGCTTCCTCGCCGAGCCTCGGCATCTCGCCGAGGTGGAGCGCCAGGTCGCGGCCCGGTCTCCGGAGGCTCTCTCCCGCCTCGCGTTCGCCCCGCTCGACGTGGGGCGTCGTTACCACCCGCCGCGGAGTCAGGAGCTCGCGATCGGCCGCCGGCTGATGGCGGAAGCCGAGGCGTCGGGCTCCCGGCTCGTGTTTCTGACCTCGGCGACCTGGGCTCAGCTCGTCGGGATGAGCTTGCGGCGGCGGCCGCGCTCTCTCTCCGGGGTGTTCTGCGCTCTGCACACGCAGTCGATCAGTTTTCGGAGCCGCGGGCTGCGAGGCTGGTTGTCGGCGTCCGTGCGCCGGCTGGTGATCGAGCGGATGGGCCCGCTGAGCGGCTTCCTCGCGTTCAGCGAGTCGGCGCGACGAACGGCGGAGCGCGAGCTCGGCCTACGGCGCCTCGAGGTGCTGCACGTCGACCCTCCCTATGACGCGCTTCCTGGGGTCCGCCCTCCAGCATCGCGGCCACCAGGGTCTGTCCACATCGGATGGATCGGCAATACGGAGAAGGGCCCGTTCGCACGATTCGTCGACCTGGCACGTGAGATTCGTCGCCAGCGACCGGACTGCAAGTTCTCGCTCGTCGGCTACCTGGCCTCGCCGCTGAGCGACGAGGACGCAGCGCTGTTCGCGGAGCCCCCCGGCCGCGAGATGCTCTCCGCGGAGGATTTCGCCAAGAGGCTCTCGGCGCTCTCACACGCGGTGATCTGGTCGAGCGCCGCGCGCTACGAGTACCGCATCAGCGCGGCGTTCCTCGACGCCGTGGTGCATCGCGTGCCGGGAATCTATTCGGCGACGCCATTCCTGGAGGAGTACTTCCAGCGCTTTGGGCCGTGCGGCATGCTTTGCAGCACAGATGAAGAGGTCGCGGCAGCGATCAGGGCGGCTTGCCTCGGAGAGGATCACGGCGAACGTGAGCTCTGGTCGCAGAGTTTCGACCGGGCCGCGGAGGCGCTTTCGCCTCGAACCGTCGGTGGGAGTCTTCGCGAAGTGATCGATGCGATCTAGGTCTCGAACGAACGCCCGTGATGGGCTCGACTGGGGATCGAGCCCCGATCGGGTAGGGATCCTGTGACTCTTCGATCGAAGGCGCCAGCCAGCCGCCCGCGCCTGCTTCTGCTGTCGACGTCCGGCGAGCGAGGCGGAGCCGAGGAGTACGTCTTGGCCATTGCGCGAGAGGCGCGTCGCAGGGGATGGGGGACGTTCGCCGGAGTCCCGCGGACGCTCGGGAACTCCAGTCTCGGTGACGACCTTCGCGATGCGGGCGCACAGGTCTTGCCCTGGATGACTGAGGAGCGATTGCCCAAGACTCGCGTCGCGATCGCCGGGCTCGCCGCCAGTCAGGCGCTGGCCACCTGGAGGCTGATCCGGCGAGCTCGCCCCTCGGTGACGCTCTACTCTCTGCAGCATTCGCGAGCCGCGATCGGAAGCCTGCTCGCGAGCTCGTGGATGCGATGCCCCAGAATGGTCACGTTCCAGCTCTTCCCAGAAGTGCCCGAGCGCGGGACTCTCAGAGCCCGGCTCTGGGCGCACGCGCTGACGCGCGGCGACCGACAGCTCCGGACGCTCGTCGCGGTGTCGCGTCAGAATCGCGAGAACGTCGCAGCCGCGCTTGGTATGCCTGAGGAAGGGATCCGCCTCATCCACAACGGCGCCCGCCCGCCCGCCTCCCCGATGCGGGCCACCCCGCCCCTGCGAGACGAGCTCGGGCTCCCTGCGCACTCGAGGCTGGTCACGACGGTCGCACGGCTCCATCGTGACAAGGGCTACCTCGACTTGCTCGAGGTGGTGCCGCAGATCGTTCGAGCGGTGCCGGAGGCGAGGTTCGTTTGGGTTGGCGACGGCCCGCTCCGCTTGGAGCTTCGCGACCGAATCGAGGCGCAGTCCCTGGGCTCAGTGGTCAAGCTGCTCGGGCAGAGAAGCGATGTCCCTCGCATCCTCGCGGAGTCGGACGTCTTCGCACTGCCGACTTACTACGAGGGCTTCTCGTTCGCACTCCTCGAAGCGATGCAGGCAGGGCTGCCGATCATCACAACCGATGCGCCGGGCGTGGCGGAGTTGGTTACAAGCGGCGAGAACGGCCTCACTTCAAGCCCCGGTGACCATGCAGGGCTAAGGGATGCGATCGCGCAGATCCTCGAAGACCGAGCATTGAGGAGCCGTCTCGCAGCCGCAGGCCGCGTCAGCGCATCCGCGTATTCTGAGGCCAGAATGCTCGAGCAGACCTTCGACAGTCTCTCGAACCTCGCTTCGAGGGCGTAAATGGAAAGGGCAGTCTGTCACAACTGGGAGGCGCAGCACGGTGACGGAGCGTCTCAGAATCGTTGACCTAGTGGTTCAGAACTGGAGCCCAGAGCCGAGATGAAGGGCGCGATTGCAAGGATAGTCAGGGACTTCCTCCCGCCGATAGTTGCAAGGCAGCTCCGCGCACTCGGGTCTGCGGCGCCAGCGCTGCCACTCTGGGGGCGAGACGGAACGGTGGTCACTCCACACGGCAAGTTCTTCTATGACCGGCAGGAAGATTTTCAGGGCCAGTATCGAGTCTTCTTCGAGAGAGAGCA
>JAMPYE010000488.1 GCA_023700825.1 Thermoanaerobaculia bacterium
CGCTGACGCGCTGGGCTATTCAGAATCGGCCGCTGCCGCGGCCGCCGGAGTATGCGTCCAACTGGTTGCATCCCCATGCACCAAACTGTCGAAAACATGCATCTCTCGCAGTGGCGACCGAATAGCCTGCTCTCAGGACTCAGGACACGCCGAACGCCGAACGCCGAACGCCGAACAACCAACAACTAACAACTAACAACTAACAACTAACAACTAACAACTAACAACTAACAACTAACAACTCCTCCCGTCTCCCTGACGCGGCAATCGACGGGCAGGACGACGTGGAAGATCGAGCCGCGGCCGAGGGCCGATTCGACGCGGATCTTCCCGCGGTGGAGCTCGACGAAGCCTCGCGTGAGCGAGAGGCCGAGTCCGGTGCCTTTCCGGATCGAGCGGGCGTGCTGGTCGATCTGATAGAACTGGTCGAAGATCTTCGGAAGCTCGTCGGCAGCCATGCCGATGCCATCGTCGCTCACCTTGAACTCGACGGAGTCGCATCCGATCGGGGAGGCGGCCGCAGGCACCGGGTAGACCTCGAGCCTGACGCTGCTGCCCGAGTCGGAAAATTTCACGGCATTCGACAACAGGTTCACGAGGATCTGCTTGAGGCGGTTCTCGTCGAGGACGACGCCGGGCACGTCGTCGCGCACGTGAGTCACGAGCGAGACGCGCGCGTCGGAGCAGACGCCTTTGACGACGCGCTCGACGGAGGCGACGGTCTCGCGGATGTCGACCTCGTGCGGCTGGAGCTCGATGCGCCCCGCCTCGATCTTCGAGAGGTCGAGAATGTCGTTGATCAGCGTGAGCAGGTGGCTGCCCGACGCGTGGATGTTCTCGATGAACTTGTAGAAGCGCGCGGGGATCAACGTCTTCGTGGTCTCCAGGAGGATTGCCGAGAAGCCGATGATCGAGTTCAGAGGCGTCCGGAGCTCGTGCGACATGTTCGCAAGGAACTGGCTCTTGGACCGGTCGGCTGCCCGCAGCTCGAGGTTGGCTTCCTGCAACTCCTTCGTACGCTCGAGCACCCGGTTCTCGAGCGCCTGTGTGAGCGCCTCGAGATCCTGGAACAGGTGCGAGTTGTCGAGCGCGACGGCGGCCTGGTTCGCGATCGTCGTGAGCAGGAGCTCGTCGTCGGGGGAGAACGCGCCCCGGTTGTAGCTCTGCACCGAGATCACGCCGATCACCCGGTCCCTCGCGATCATCGGCGCTCCGAGCCACGATTCGGTGGCCGTCCCGTCGTCGACCGCGACGATGCCGAATCTGGATTCTTCGTCCGTGCTGCCTATGTTCAACGGCGTCGCGTTCAGGACGACCCAGGAGTTGAGCCCCTGACCGAGCGGGAATCGCGACTTCGGCAGAATCTCGCCGTCGCGAATGTCGAGCTCGCTCGCCAGCATCCCGTCGCGCTCGTCGTAGAGCGCGATGGTGAAGAGCGAGACGTCGACGGCGTTCCTGCACGCCTTGTAGATGGTCATCAGCAGCTCGTCGGTCGTGAAGCGAAGGGAGATCGTCTTGCCGACGTTGCTGAGGGAGGCGAGCTGGTGGACCAGCCGGTCGCGCGCCGCGCGCGTGATGGAGAGATTGCGGGCGACGAAGTTCAGGAGGACGCCCATGAACGCCCATCCCAGAATCGCCCCGGCGCCGAGCGAAGAGTACGAGAGCGCCATCAGCACGGCGTAAGGAAGGGTGAGCGCGTAGATCCCGGCATCGACGAGCGAGACCTTGAGCATTTTGAGGGGCGAGTAGCCGTAGGCCGCCTCGACCTGTTTCATCACGGCGTGATTCGCGAGCAGCAGGGCGAAGCCCGCGAGAGTGATCTGCCAGGCCGCATCCCACGAAGCCGTCGTCTGAGGCGCAATGCCACCGATCCAGTCGTAGACCGATCCGGCGAAAAGCACCGGGATGCCGTAGGTCCCGAAGTGCCCGACGATTCGGACGTAGTCTCCGGTCACGTCGGCGAGATCCGACTTGATCGGCCCGATCTGCCGGATCGCGAGCCAGCGGGAAACGGCCGCGGCGAAGACTGCGATCCACGCGGTGAGGATCGGCCCGAGCAGCGGAAGCATGATCGTGGCCGCCGTCAGGCCGAGAGCGACGAAGACGCGCTCGGTCAGCTTGAACTTGAGAATCGCAAGCGCGAAGGCGAAGACGACGAAGATCAGGAGGAGAGGGAGGGCCGCTCCGCCAAGCGCCTCGAGCGTCTCGAGCGTCGAGTCGCGCTGCAGCCACGTGAGCGCGACGAGGAGCAGCGCGCCGACGACGCCCTGCGCGAGAAACGTCGCGAGCAGCTTTCGACGGGACAGTTCTTCGCGTCCGCTCGGATCGACAAGAACCATGGGGCCCCCTGGACATCGTAGCACCCGGGGGAGTTGTTAGTTGTCAGTAGTCGGTTGTTAGAAAAGGCCGGAGACGGAATGGACATGCGCTCTCGAGAAACGGTGGCGGCCATTGTTCTGGCTTCACGTCGCACGGGTTTCCGTGAGTTGGACGAAAACCGAAATGAAGAATGTCGAATGGAGAATGCGGAATTTTGAAAACAGGCCATGCCTGTCTAACAACTAACAACTAACAACTAACAACTCCCTCGCCTTACTCGATCGCCCGCTCGACCGTCGTCATATCGACGAGGCCGTTGCATCCGAAGAGGGCGGGGAGGATCGCCTCCGGCGAGTGCTTCTCGCGCAGGCGCGCGACGGCCATCGTGCCGTAGCGATACGCCGGGAGGTACATGCGGCCGAGGAGCGGGTGCCGGCCCCAGGCGCCGGAGAGTTTGTCGGCACGCTCTTCCGAGCAGAGGAACTCGTTCCGGAGGACCTTCGCGACTTCTTCCTTCGGAAGCTTCTCCTTCCAGGTGAGCCACGACGACTGGTTCTTCGCGTCGTCCTGGAGCAGAGCCAGCTGCACGCCCAACTCGACGTCGCGGTCGGGAAGCTCGCGCGCGTCGTTCACTCCGTAGGCCATGAGGATCGCGTTGTTCGCGATCCCTTCCGCGAGCACGGCCATGCGCGTGTTCATGGTGAGCACGGTTCCCTCGAAGCCGAGCCTCCCGGCGACGAAGAGTTTCTGCAGGAACGCGAAGGTCGTGACGTGCCCCGGGACGACCTCGTGACTGACGAGCTGCTGGAACTCGGGGATCGAGATCTGGAGCGAGGCGTTGAGCTCGTAGGTCGACTCGTACATCGGCGAGCCGTCCGTGTTTCTCGCGCGACCGATGTAGTTCATCGACCCGGAGAACCAGGCGTTCTCGATGGGCAGGAACTCGACGTTGGCGCGCGGCACGCCGGTGAGATGCTCGGGAAGGTGCGGCATCACGTTGCGCTCGGTGAGCGCGTCGAACTGCGCGATGAACGCGTCGCCGAGCGCCTTGATCGCCTTGCGCGGAACCATTCGGTCGGCGCGCCACGCGTCGACGGCCGCGAGAAGGTTGCCGGAGTAACCCGCCATCGCGAGCAATTCCGCGACCCGCTCCTTCTTCGAGCTCGGATCCGACGGCTCCGGCGGCTCCCCGGTCATCGCGAACTGGCAGCGGTCGTGCGACACGGGATCGCCCTTGCCGTGGACTTCCATCGCGAGATCCCACATGACGTCACAACACAGGGCCAGGCCTTCGAGGTACGCCCCGCGCAGCCCGCCGAACGACTTCGCCCCCTCGGCGACGTCGCGAACGGCGCCACGGATGTCGATCGCGCTCACGTAGTCGTCGATCGCCTTCGGGTCCTTCCCGCCGACGCCTCCCGCCTCGCGGACCTTCGCCGCCAGCGGATGCGTGTACGCCTCGGGGAGAGGCTCGTCGGAGTACCAGGAATCGGCGATGAAACGCCCCGTGCCCGAC
>JAMPYE010000489.1 GCA_023700825.1 Thermoanaerobaculia bacterium
AGGCTCGTCGCCCCGGAACCGCCGAGCGTGACTCCGGAGAGCTGCAGGAATGAGTCGGTCCCGCGAAGCGAGATCGCGCGATCGAGGATCGCTGCGAGGGTCGCGCCGTCGATTTCGAAGCGAAGAATCGCGTTGTCGTACGGCAGCGCATCCCGCAGGTCGGTCTCGCGGACCGGGCCGGGAGGCAGCGCGGCGCGGAAACTGCTCGACGTCGAGATCGCGACGTCGGCATTCGCCGCGGAGCGTACGGCGTCCATCACGAACCTGCCGAGCGGCGCGTTCTCTTCATTCAAGGCGACGATGCCGAGCTCGCGATCCAGCCGGCCCGCCACGACGAAGAGCGGCGCGAACGCCGGGTCGCTCTCGAGCTGGCGTTGCAGTTCCGCCACCTTCCTCTTCGTTTCCCCATCTTCGGAAAGCGCTCGCGCCATTCGCACGACTTCGCCCGCCACGCTCGCCAGTCTTCCGCGTTCGAACTTCATCTCGACCCGGCTGAGATGCTCGAGGTACTGACCCGACGCGATCATCCAGGTCGCCGTCCCGTCGATCCGCACGAGTTCCACGACGCGGTGACTGTGCGTGCCCAGGATCAGGTCGATCCCCGGGACGGCCTTCGCGAGCGCCTCGTCCTCGTGATTGTGCGCGTGGCCGATCAGCACCACGGCGTCGACTTTCTCGACTTCGCGAAGCTCGCGAATGATCTCCCGGGCCGTCTCCGCGCGATCGGCGAAGCGCACGCCCTCGACCGGCGAAGTCTCCGGCTTCAGGAGCTGCGTGAAGTCGTCACCCGCAAGGGCGAACACGCCGATGCGCGCGCCGCGCGGCTCGAAAACCTGGTAGCGTTTGCCACCGGGCGCGAAGACCGGCGCGCCAGCCGGGTCGAGCACGTTCGCCGAGAGGATCGGATAGGAAGCCGACTCCGCGCAGGCGCGGAACGCTTTGGCGCCGAAGTCGGCATCGTGGTTGCCGAAAGCCATCGCATCGACCACGCCGTTCCACCAGGGCCACTCGACACAGCGGAACTTGTCGGAGAACGCCGGCGCGCCGCGGTTCATGGTGTCGCCGCCATTGAAGACGAGCACGTCGTCGCGGCGAGAGAGCGGCTCGATGTACGCGACTGCGCGTGCGATACCCGCCGCCTCGCTCTCACCACTCGCGTAAAACGGAACGGCGTGCGAGTGGTAGTCGGAGAAATGGACGAGGGTGACGGTTCGCGCGCACCCCGAGGCGAGAAGCGCCGCGAGCGCGGCGAGACCGGCGAGCTTCATCGGTGCTATTCTAGTGTGGAGCGCGGACGCCCGGCTCCCGCTGGCGAAATTGCGCTGAGGAAGCCCACCCTCGTAAGCGATCGCTCCGCGCTCGCGTCCAATCGAAGGGAACGCCATGCCGATCCAGATCACGATCCGATCGGTCTCGCTCGTCCTCGCGCTCGTGCTGTTCGCCTCGGCCGCGTCCGCTGCGCGCTTGCGCCCCGTACGCCGACCCGCACCCGGGCTTCAGCCTCCGTTCGAGGTGACCGTGGCGCGCGACGTCGAATACTGCCGGACAGGCTCGCGCGCGCTTCTCGCTCACGCGGTCGACCCGGTGACCGGTGCGGGGAGCGCTCCCCGGCCGGCGATCATCTGGGTGCACGGCGGCGGCTGGCGCAGCGGCACGCGCGACCAGGGGCTCGTCCGCGTCGAGCCGCTCGCCCGGCGCGGATGGTTCGGGCTCACGATCGAGTACCGGCTCAGCGACGAGGCGACGTTCCCGGCGCAGATCGAAGACGTGAAATGCGCGGTCCGTTACCTCCGCGCGAACGCCGCGCAGCTCAACGTCGATCCCGATCGCATCGCGATGTGGGGCGCGTCCGCCGGCGGGCATCTGGTTGCGCTCACGGGAGTCTCGGCCGACCGCCCGGAGCTCGAAGGAGTCGGAAGCTGGCTCGGCGTCTCGAGCCGGGTGCAGGCGGTCGTCGACTGGTACGGCCCGTCCGATCTTCCCAACATGGAGTCGCAGGGACTTCCGTGCGCCGGAGACCACAGCTCGGCCTCCTCTCCGGAAGGGCTGATGCTCGGTTGCGCGCTCGCGAGTTGCCCCGACAAGGCGCGAGCCGCAAGCCCGATCAGCTACGTGTCGGCCGACGATCCGCCGATGCTCATCCAGCACGGCACGGACGACTGCGTCGTACCGCCGCTGCAGAGCTCCACGTTCGCCGCCGCGCTGACGGCCGCCGGTGCGACGGCGACGCTCGAGCCGATGCCGGGCGCCGGCCACGGCGGCCCCGAGTTCGTCAGGAACGCGAATCTCGAACGGATCTACAGGTTTCTCGACGAGACGCTGAAACCCGAGTGATCCCCTCGAGGGCGCAACGGCTCCCTCCGCGCAACAACCTGCGCTTCCGCACGACATCACCCGACCCGCAACCATTCTGAAACGACAACTCCATTGACCTGCGCGACGATGCGCCCTACCCTTTCGTTCACACCATGACGATCTCGATGCACGCGTGTCGCCGCTCGTGTGCCTGCTGGATGCGGGCATGGCCGGCGTCCGTCTCGAGAGCGTGATCTGACCCCCGAACCCTGGACACGCATTCGAAACGGAGCCCGGCCTCGTACGGCCGGGCTTTTTGCTTTTCACCACGAGAGGAGAACGACATGCCCCACGGACGAATCTACAACGACATTACCGAGACGATCGGCAACACGCCGCTCGTCCGGCTCAACCGCCTGGCTCCCGCGGGTGCCGCGGAAGTGCTCGTGAAGCTCGAGAGCTTCAACCCGCTCTCGTGCGTCAAGGAGCGCATCGCGATCTCGATGGTCGAGGCGGCCGAGGCCTCCGGAGCGCTCGAGCCGGGAGGCATCATCGTCGAGGCGACGAGCGGCAACACCGGCATCGGCCTCGCGATGGTGGCCGCGGCGCGCGGTTATCGCTGCGTGCTCGTCATGCCCGACACCATGTCGATCGAACGGCGCAAGCTCCTGCAGGCGCTCGGCTCCGAACTGATCCTGACCCCGGGCTACATGGGCGTCCGGGAGGCGATGCGCGTCGCCCGCGAATGGGCGGCGAAGAACTCGGGAGCCTGGCTCTCGGAGCAGTTCGACAACCCGGCCAACCCGGCCGTCCACCGCACGACGACGGCCGTCGAGATCATCGCCGACACCGGCGGCCGGCTCGACGCGGTCGTCGCGGGAGTCGGCACCGGCGGCACCGTGACCGGCGTGGGCGAGGTGATGAAGACCATCGACGCGTCGATCCAGATCGTCGCCGTCGAGCCGGTCGAGTCGACGGTGCTCAAGGGCGGGCAGCACTCGCCGCACCGGCTTCAGGGCATCGGCGCGGGCTTCGTCCCTTCGAACTACAACGCGAAGGTCGTCGACAGGGTCGTCGACGTCACGTGGGACGACGCGGTCGGCACGGCGAGAAGTCTCGGCAAGCAGGAAGGGATTCTCGTCGGCATCTCGTCGGGGGCGATCCTCTGGGCCGCGCTGCAGGTGGCGAAGGACCTCGGCGCGGGCAAGCGCGTCGTCGCGGTGCTGCCCGACACGGGCGAGCGCTACCTATCGACGCCACTCTTCGAGTACACCGAAGTCGTCGACGCACCGGCGACGAAGACGGCGCCGACGACCTGAGCGTAACGCGCGAAGAATGTGGCGCAGGCACTCCTGCCTGCGCGTCGCCGAAGGCGACCGGCGCCCGCGTCTGGCCCGGTCACTTCGGCGGCGCTTCGCGCTGCGCGCAGGCAGGAGTGCCTGCGCCACATCGGGTGCCGGGGTGGCTTGCGCTCCCCGGTCATCCCGGAAGCGCTTCGCGCTGCGCGCAGGCAGGAGTGCCTGCGCGACATTGGC
>JAMPYE010000490.1 GCA_023700825.1 Thermoanaerobaculia bacterium
CCGCCGTCCATTCGTACGAATCGGGACGCCGAAGCTTCGCTTCGGCGAGGAATGGCGAAGGCTCCGCTTTCGCACTCCACATGCCTGCTCATCGCCTTCCGCCTCTCGCCTTTCGCCTGCCTTAGCCGAACATCCACCGGCAGACGACGACCGCCGCGATCACGGCCACCAGGTCGGCGATAAGCGCTGCCGGCACGGCGTGCCGCGTCCGCCTTATGCCTACAGCCCCGAAGTAGACCGCGAGCACGTAGAAGGTCGTCTCCGTGCTGCCGTACATCGTCGCGGCCGTCTTTCCAAGCAGGGAGTCGGGACCCGCGGTCTGCACGATGTCGGTCATCATCGCGAGCGAGCCGCTTCCGGTGAGCGATCGCAGGACCGCCAGAGGGAACAGCTCCGGCGGGAAACTAAGTGCATCGAGCGCGGGAGCCAGCGTCGAGGTGAGCAGATCCATCGCGCCCGCGCCGCGGAACATCCCGATCGCGACGAGGATCGCAACCAGGAACGGGATGATTCGCACGGCAACGTCGAACCCCTCTTTCGCACCCTCGACGAATGCCTCGTACACCTTGACGCCCCGCACGGCGCCAATCCCCGGGATCAGGACGAGCAAGACCGGAATCGCCCACAGAGAGACCGCTTCGAGCGCCTCTCTCATGCCTCGTCCTCCGCATCGGGCGCCTTCTCCTCGACCGGAAAGAATCGCTGCAGAGTGAGCGCGGCGACAATCCCGGCCAGGGTGCCGGCGAAGGTCGCGACGAGAGTCGTGCCGATGATCGACGTGGGCGAACCCGAGCCGGACGCGACGAGGACCCCGATCGCCGTCGCGGGGATCAGTTGTACGCCCGCCGTGAGCACGGAGAGAAAGGTCACCATCGCGTTCGTCGCGGTGCCGGGTTGCGGATTGAGTGTCTCGAGCTCTTCCATCGCCCTGATGCCAAGCGGCGTCGCGGCGTTATTCAGCCCGAGTGCGTTGGCAGCGAGGCTCATCGCGATCGCGCCAATGGCCGGATGGTCGGCGGGCACGCCAGGGAAGATCCGCCGGAGGATCGGAGCGATCGCGCGCGAAAGCAGCGTGACCATCCCAGCCTTCTCCGCGACGCGCATCATGCCGAGCCAAAGCGACATGATGCCGATGAGGCCAAGCGAAACCTGAACGGCCGTCGTGGCGCCGTCGATGGCTCCGGCCGTGAGCTTGTCAGGCGTTCCCGTGACGATGGCGACAGCCAGGGCGACCGCCATCAGCCCGAGCCAGATCCAGTTCAGCATCGCGCGATCTTACTCGCCGCCGAAAGGCCATTCGAGCTCGCCGAGGAATCGCTCGTCCTCTCGCCAGTGCTCGTGAACCTTCACGTAGGTCTGGAGGAAGATCCTGGTGCCGAGGATCGCTTCGAGCTCGACGCGCGCCTCGGTGCCGATCGCCTTGATCCCTTCGCCGCGCAGGCCGATCACGAGCTTCTTCTGCGAGTCGCGCTCCACGTAGATCGACGCGTAGATGCGCAGCAGTCCCGTCTCCTCGTCCTCGTCCCAGCGGTCGATCCCTACCGCGGTCGTGTACGGAAGCTCGTCCCTGGTGCGGGCGAGCAGCTTCTCCCTCACGATCTCCGCGGCGAGAAACCTCTCCGGCTGCGTCGTGTAGTCGTCCTTCGAATAGAGCGGCTCGCCAGCCGGCAGAGCCGTGAACAGCACGCCGAGCAGATCATCGAGCCCTTCCCCGGTCGCGGCCGAGATCGGGACGATCTCGTCGAAGATGTCGCCCTCGGCGTACTTCGCGATCAGCGGCAGCAGGGCGTTCTTCTTCAGCAGGTCGATCTTGTTCAGCACCGCGACCCGGCGTGCCTTCGACCCTTTTGTCGCCGCGATCATCTTGAGGACGAATTCGTCCCCGTGGCCGAACGACTGGGACGCGTCGACCATCGTCACGATCACGTCCGCCTCGTTGAACGACGAGTTGACGTGCGACATCATTCGCGCGTTCAGCTTGTGCAGCGGTTTGTGGATCCCGGGCGTGTCGAGAAAGACCACCTGCCCTCGCGGCTCACTGAGAATCCCGACGATCCGGTTCCGCGTGGTCTGCGGCTTGTCCGACACGATCGAGACTTTCTGCCCGAGGATCCGGTTGAGCATCGTCGATTTCCCAGCATTCGGGCGGCCGACGATCGCGACGATGCCGAACTTCGTCGGCGGCGTCCGCGGGACGCGCATGGAGGGCTTCGTCGAGGCGGCGGGGGGCTTCTTCCCGGAGCCAGCGGGCTTCGTCGAGGGACCAGAGGTCTTCTTCGCGGAACCGGCAGGCTTCTTCGGGGGGGCTGCGCTCATGCTTTCTCCGTCACCGGCTCGGATGCGAACGCGGGATCGCGCACGACGCGCACTCGGTAGATTCGCTTCCTGTCGGCGCGCTCGACCTCGAAAATGAGCCCGCCCTTCTTCACGACCTCGGCGACCTTCGGAACGTGCCCGGTTGCGGTGAAGATCAAGCCGGCAACGGTCTCGTAGCCCTCGTCCTCGATATCGACGTCGAACACTTCCTGAAGGCTCTCGATGCGGGTCATCCCGTTGACCAGGAAAACGCCGGGCTCGATCTCGACGACCGAGGCCTCTTCGTCCTCGTGCTCGTCGGCGATGTCGCCGACGATCTCTTCGACCACGTCCTCGATCGACGCGAGGCCGGCCGTGCCGCCGAACTCGTCGACGACGATCGCGACCTGGATGTGCTCGGTTTGAAACTCCCGGAGGAGCTCGATGATCGGCTTCGTCTCGGATACGAAGTACGCGGGGCGCATGAGCTCGCGAACGGTGCGGCTTTCACCTTTCAGTACGACGTCGAAGAGATCCTTCACGTGAACGATCCCGACCACGTGGTCGACGTCGCGCTCGTAGACCGGGATGCGCGAGTACTTCGTCTCGCTGAACTGCGCCGCGAGAGCCGCCGTCGAGCCGTTCACGTCGAACGCCTGGATCTCCACGCGCGGTGTCATGACCTCGCGCGCAATGCGGTCGCCGAAGTCGACGATCGATTGCACGAGCCGGCCTTCGCCTTCCTCGAGAATCCCTTCCTCTTCTCCGACGTCGATGTACGCGCGAACCTCGTCGTCACTCACCTCGTCGTCTGCCGTGCTCTCGTCTCGCCGGGCCTCGACACGATTCATCGTCCAGCGCAGCGGAAAGAGCAGCGGCCAGAAGAGGTAGTAGAAGACGTGCGAGATCGCGATCAGGCTGCGAAGGCTCGGCTCGGCGACGGCCTCGGGCAGCATCGCCAGGACGAATTTCCAGCCCGCGAAGAGCACGATCCAGCAAACGGCCGCGATCAGCGCGGTGATGGGTGTGTTGGGCCCTTCGATGGCGGCGATGGTCGCCCCGAGCCCCGTGAGCATCGACGTTTGGAGTAGAGCGCCGCTGACCAGGGAGAACTTGTCCGGGTCGTACTCGAACCACTCGCCTCCGCGCATCCCCGGCTCGGTCGCCCAGCGGCGCAGTTTCACGCTGCCGAGACGCTGGACGAAATAGCGGGCACCGTCGAACGCGAGGCAGAGGACCGCGAAGAACGCAGCAAGGAGCGCCCAGGGGGTCGAGATCGCGAAACTACTTCCCATGGCGAAGCGAAACGTATCGGGTTTCCGCATCGACGCGGAACGGGCGTGTCGGCCGGGTGACCGGCGCGAGGTGTCTGGGACTCATTGGGCGCTATCATAGCAGGGACCCCGCCCGGCGATCGCCCGAGCGCCGGATTCCTTCCCGGAGAGCCTGTCCCCCGCAGCATCGGTCCGTTTTCGCCGTGAAAAGCTCTCACCGTCGAGCCCGGCAAGGCAGCCCCCCCCGGC
>JAMPYE010000491.1 GCA_023700825.1 Thermoanaerobaculia bacterium
CAGGCGAGCGCGCCGGCCAGCTTCAGATGTCTTTCGGGGTCATCGTGGCGGGCGACTTCGAGGGCAACGCGAAGGTTGTCGTGGTCGGCTTCAAGAGCTCGCGCCCACTTCTCCTCCTGGTCGATTCGCTCCGCATAGGCTCGCTCAGCGACCAAGAGGAAGGTCGCGCAGTGTCTCCCCCTGGTCTCGTCGGCCCGACCCGATTCGGTCAGTCGCTCTTGCGCGAACTGGCGGACGGTCTCGAGAAGACCGTAGCGGAAGTCGGCGGTGCCGGTCTTGTCGACGACTACCAGCGACTTGTCGACCAGATGGCTCAGCAGATCCATGACCTCGAATTCGTCGGGCTCTCCGCTGACGGAGACGGCCGCCTCCATGCTCCAGCCACCGGCGAAGACGGAGAGCTGGCCTAACAGGTTGCGCTCGTCTTCGGAGAGCTGGTCATAGCTCCACTGGAGGGTGGCGCGCAGCGTCTGGTGCCGTGGCACGGCCGTCTTGCTGCCGCCGGTGAGCAGGCGGAAACGGTCGTCCAGCCTCGAGCGGATCTGCTCGGGCGACATCATCCTGACGCGCACGGCGGCGAGCTCGATCGCGAGCGGGATGCCGTCCAGCCGACGACAGATCTCGGCGACGACCGGCGCCGTCGTCTCCGTCAGCGCGAAGCCGGGGTCTACGACGCGGGCCCGGTCGACGAACAGGCGCACCGCTGCCGCGGACTCGATCGCATGCAGATCGGTCACCGCCGCGGGCGGAACGAGGAGCGACCTGAGCGCGAAGAGCCGCTCACCCTCGACTCCCAGGCCTTCGCGACTGGTCGCGATCAGCTTCAGCTCGGGCGCTGCGTTCAGGAGGCGATCCGTCAGCTCGGCGCTCGCCGCCAGAACGTGCTCGCAACTGTCGAGCAGGATCAGGGTGCGCAGCGGGGCGACGTGACTGGCGAGCGAATCGAGCAGGGACGTCTCCGGCGACTCCCGTATCCCTAACGCGCTCGCGGCGGCGAGAACCACGTGCTCGGGATCCTTGAGCGGGGCGAGGTCGACGAACCAGACACCATCGGGAAATCTCTCGAGCAGGCTCTCGGCGAGCTTGCTGGCGAGGCGCGTCTTCCCGCAGCCGCCGATGCCGGTCAGTGTCAGGAGCGGGGTGTCGTCGAGGAGCCGGCCGCACTCGGCCAGCTCCCGCTCGCGACCGATGAAGTGGCTCCGCTGCCGCGGCACGTTGGTCGGCGTCGCCAGATTGCGAGGTACCTCGGCCGACACAGGTTCTCGCACGATGAAGAGTGACTCGGCGAACTTCGCCGCGGTCTCCGGGCGGTCGGCGGGGGCCTTCGCGAGCGCCTTCGCGATGGCCACGGACACACTCTCCAGGATCTCGGGCCGGAGCTGCCGGATCGGCGGGGGCTCCACCGTCATGTGCTCACGAAGCAGACCCGCGGCGGTTTTCGAAGTGAAAGGCGGCTTGCCAGCCAGCATTTCGTAGAGCACGCAACCGAGCGCATAGATGTCGGCGCGACCGTCGACCTCATCGGCGGCGGCCTGCTCGGGTGCCATATAGCGCGCCGTACCGAGGATCACACCGGTCGCCGTCAACTCTCTGGCGGCGGTCGCGTCGGTCGGCGAGACTGCCCCCGAAGTGATGGCGCGAGCGAGTCCGAAGTCGGCCACCAGGGCGATGCCGTCGGCCAGAAGGATGTTCGGCGGCTTGATGTCGCGGTGGACGACTCCCTGATGATGAGCGTAGCCGAGAGCGCTGGCGATCTCCCTCGCCAGGCGCAGGGAGTCATCGATCGACAGCCGGGGCTCGCGATGGATCCGCTCGAAGAGAGTCTCACCGGCGATGAACGGGGTCACGTAGTAGAGCTTGTCAGCGGCGACCCCGGAGTCGTACAGCGGCAGGATGTGGGGATGCGTGAGGCGGGCGGCGATCTCGATCTCTCTCAGGAATCGGTCCCTGCCAATCCTCGCCGCGAGCTCAGGGAGCATGACTTTGATCGCGACCTGTCGCCGGTGCTTCAAGTCGTCGGCCAGGAGTACCGTGCCCATGCCGCCGCGGCCCAGTTCGCGGTCGATCCGGTAGCGTTCGGCGAGGGAGGCGGCGAACTCAGCAAGATCGCCGGGAATCGAGGACATGTGCGATCTCCGAAGTGCTTCCAGGAAACGGCGTGATGCCTGGCCGACTGACGATCGCACAGATCGACTCCAGGAGGCGACCGGGAAGCGATCCGGAATCGATGTGCAGCCCACCGAGGAATCGCATCACCGACGAGCCCGCAAGGTCGCGAAGCAGTGCGGCATGTTTCGATTATATGCCGGGCGCCTCGATCCGGGATCGTCAGTGGAAGTCAGCGCACGACATGGAATAGCCGCCCCGGCGTTCTGTCCACCGACAGGTCAGGTGCGGATCACCCTGTGGTGGTCGGGTTGCTGTGGTGTCGTCGGCCGCTCTCGCCCGGTCTTCGACGGTGTCGCGCGATCGCGAAGCTCACCGCGAGTTGGGCGATGGAATCGCGGTCGGGCGATACGCGAACGTAATCCTGTGCTTCCCCCTGGGAACCGCAACGGCCTTGAACGTCCCGAACAACAGCTCGATCGCGACCGGCTTTCCGTCGACATACGCGCGCCAGTCGGCATCCCAGTTGTCAATGAAGCTCACGTAGCCTGCAGCGGGCACGTCGACATCCACGACGAGCCCGTCGCCATCGTAAGAGCGCACCTGGATCCCGCCCGCGAAGGACGAGGAGTCCTGCAGAAATCCGCGAACGGTGCCGTGCGCAATCGATGACGACACGTAGAGCCGCTTGCCGTCGACCAGCCCCATGAGTTGCCGGTACGCGTCCGGATCTTCGGCCTGCGCCCGCGAGCGGAACTGAACGTACCGCTCGAAATACCAGTTAGGCACCGTGCCGACGTGGAACGTCGAATCGAGCGCGATCGTCAGGTGGCCGTCGGCGCGCGGCGTGTCGACCGCGGCCCGGTTGATCTCGTCCACGCCGAGCTCTCGCCGGACCGGGCTCTTCGGCCTGGCGACCCACAACCAGGGGCCCGTGAGCGTCGTGTCGATTGCGGAGATGCCGATGAGCAGGACCAGCAGTGCCGGACCACCCGGCCGGAAGGGACCGCGCCGCCCGGAAACCAGCACCACGAAGAGAATCACGATGAAGGCGACGACGCTCGAGATCACGAACACCAGGTGCAACTTCGTCAACAGAAACTCGGCCATCGCAGGAAATGCTTCCGCCTTGGGCTTGACGAAGTAGCGCGTCCAGTACGGATCGAAGATCGAGTGCGTCGAGAAGTACGACTGAATTCCGAGAACCACCAGGAATCCGGCGGAGAGCGTTCCGATGCACCTCGACCTCTCGCTCCTGTCGGTTCGCACCGCCTGCAGCGTCGCTTCGAAGTGCATGTACGCGAGCGCCAGAAGCCAAGCGAGGACTGGCACGAGGATGATGTTCATCCGTCCCCAGACCCTCAGAGTCGAGAAGAGCGGCAGGTGCTCCCAGAGCACCAGGAAAAGACGCGAGTCATTCCCGTAGGTGATGTAACTGATGACTGCGACCCAGAGGAGCAGGACCGCCTTCGCCGCACTTGCCCCGTATGGAGCGAGTCGATCGTTTCTTCCGAACACGAACAGCAGAAGCAGCAACACCCCGGGAATGCCGAAGTAGAACCATCCGTCGGCGGACGCGGCCGGCGGGTAGACGAACGAGCCGACCGTATCTTCGAAGTCGAACACGCTGTCGGTCGAATAGAGCAGATCGCGCCCCGACCGATCCGTCGTCTCGCGCATGAGCGACGCAATCTCGTAAACGTAGGGCG
>JAMPYE010000492.1 GCA_023700825.1 Thermoanaerobaculia bacterium
GCGCCGTCGGGATCCGCGCACTCGAAGCCGGGAATCGCGTTGAGCGCGGGCACCAGCCAGCGCCGACGCTCCACGTAGGCCGCATGCATCTTCTGCACTTCGACCGAGTCGCCGCGCAGAGCCTCGATCGCTGCCATCTGGGAGATCGACGACGGATTCGAGGTCGAGTGGCTCTGCAGGTTCGAGAGCGCGGCGATGAGGTCGGGATGTCCGACCGCGTAGCCCAGTCTCCATCCGGTCATCGCGAACGACTTCGAGAACGACCCGATCGCGACCATCGACTCCGGGAACTCGTCGAACCACTGCATCACCGACACGTGCCGCTGTCCGTCGTACACGAAGAACTCGTAGGTCTCGTCGTAGATGAGCAGGACGCCTCGCGCGGCGCAGAGCTCCACGATTGCGCGCAGCTCGGCCTCCTGGATTACGGCGCCGCTCGGGTTGCACGGCGAGTTGAGAATCACGGCGCGAGTGCGGGACGAAAAGCCGCTCTCGATCAGGCTGGCCGTCGGGCGGAAGCGCCCTTCGATCGTCGTGTGGACGAAGACCGGCTCCCCTCCCGCCAGTACGATCTGGTCGGGGAAGCTCACCCAGTACGGCGACGGGATGATCACCTCGTCGCCAGGCTCGATGACGCTGAACGCGACGTTGAAGAGCTCCTGCTTGCCTCCCGTGCCGGTGACCACGTTCCTGCGGGTGAGAGAGAGCCCGTACTCCCTGCTGTACTTCCGTGCGATCCCGTCGCGAAGCTCGTCGCAGCCCGGGACGTTCGTGTAGCGGGTGAACTCCTCGTCGATCGCCCGCTTCGCCGCCTCGCGGACCGCGAGCGGAGTTCCGAAGTCGGGCTCGCCGGGGCCGAAGTCGATGACGTCGACTCCGCGCATGCGGAGATCGTTGGCCAGCGCCGCAACCGCGAACGTTTTCGATGGCTGAACGCGGCTCATTCGCGATGCGAGCCGAATCTGGGTGGTCATGGGCATGTCCGCTCTCTCTCCGCGAGCACGAGGGGCTGCCGCGGCCGGTGCATTCTACAGAAAGCCCGAGCGAGGGCGACAGAGGCTCGTCACCGCGTGTTGTGGTACAAACGGAGCGTGCCCGCAGAGCTCGTCGTCACCAGCCGTACCAACGCGTGGTTCAAGCGCTTTCGAGCCGCGATCGAGCTCCATCGCGAGGAGATCGTGGTGGAGGGACCGAAGCACGTCGCCGACTGCATCGCCTCGGGATGGGCTCCCCTTGCAATCGCCGTGCGCGAGGGGACGTCCTTCGATTCGCCCGCGGCGGCGCGCGCCATCGTTCTTTCCGATCCACTCTTCCGCGCCCTTTCCGACACGGTGCGCTCGCAGGGAGTCGTGGCGTTGTTTCCGCGCCCCGCGGCCTCACCCAGCGAATTGCTTCGGCGCACCGGTGCGATCGTCGTGCTCGACGGCATTCAGGATCCCGGCAATACAGGCACGATCGTCCGCCTCGCGGCGGCATTCGGGGCCGCGGGCGCGATCGCGCTCGACGGAACCGCCGACCCTTTCTCTCCGAAGGCGATTCGCGCTTCCGCCGGTGCCGCGCTCACGGTTTCGATCGCGCAGTGCTCCCGTGCGGAGTTTCTCGCCCTCGCTGCTTCGAGCAACCTGCCTATGCTGGCAGCCGCTGCGGGGGGCGGGACCCTTCCCTATCCGCTTCCCCCGCGCTTCGCGCTCGTGCTCGGCAACGAGGGACAGGGCGTATCGCCCGAGATCGCGTCCATCGCAACGCCGGTCGCCGTGGAGATGTCGGGACTGATGGAGTCGCTGAACGTCGGAGCGGCGGCAGCGATCCTGCTCTGGCAGATTCAGTCCATGACGAAGATGACGGAGCGATCGTGACGGGTCGGCTCTATCTCGTTGCCACACCGCTCGGAAACCTCTCCGACCTGTCGCCGCGCGCTGCCGAGACCTTGCGGTCGTCCGTGGTGGTGCTGGCGGAGGACACGCGCCGGACGATGACACTGCTGCGCGCGAACGGGATCGAAACTCCGCTCGAGAGCTTTCACGAGCACAACGAGGACGACAAGGCCGAGCGCGTGGTCGAGCGCATTCGCAACGGAGACGTGATCGCGCTCGTGAGCGACGCGGGAACGCCGGTCGTCTCCGATCCCGGGTTTCCGCTGCTGCGGAGAATGCGGCAGGCGAAGCTCCCCGTGGTTCCGATCCCTGGCCCGTCCGCGGTGATTCTCGCGCTCGCGGCGAGCGGGATTCCTCCGTCTCCGTTCACCTTCTGGGGCTTTGCGCCGCACCGCGAGGGGGAGCGTCGCGACTTTTACTCGCGCGTCGCGGCGTCCGGGATGACCGGCGTCGTCTTCGAGTCGCCGCAGCGGCTCGTCGCCTCGCTCGAAGCGGCGCTGGAGATCCTCGGCGACGTGGACGCGACGGTGGCGCGCGAAATGACGAAGATGCACGAGGAGTTCGTCAACGGGCGGATCAGCGAGGTCCTCGAGGACCTTCGCGCACGCGACGCCATCCGGGGCGAAATCACGGTCGTGTTCGGTGCCGCCGAGCGGCGAAGCGAGGAACTGCCCGCCGCCCAGCTGCTGCGCGACGAGCTCGAACGCCTGCGCGAAGGCGGGATGCGACGCAACGACGCGGTGAAGGCTCTCGCGGAGAAGTACGGCATCAGCCGCAACGAGCTCTACAGGATCGTGACGGCAGAATGACTCGACGCGTCAGTCGCGCCGCAGGAACAGGCGCGAGAACTTCATGAAGTAGTCGACACCCGAGATGATCGCGAGCACCACGACGACCCACAGCGCGATCGTCCCCACGAACATGAACTCCCCGAGCTCCCAGCCGAGGATGAGGAGCGAGATCGCGACGACCTGCGAGATCATCTTGCCCTTCCCCAGCGGCGACGCCGGGATCGTCACGCCGTGCTGCGTCGCGATCGAGCGGAGGCCCGAGACCGCGAACTCGCGCCCGATGATGATCACGATCATCCACGCCGGCGCGAGGTGAAGCTCCACGAGCGAGATGAGCGCGGCCGAGACGAGCAGCTTGTCGGCGATCGGGTCGAGCAGCATCCCGAGGCGCGTCACCTGGTTGTACTTGCGCGCGAGGTAGCCGTCGAAAAAATCGGTGATCGCGGCGATGAGGAAGATCGCGAGGCCGACGTACTCCCGTCCCGTGAACTTCGTCAGCAGCACGACGACGAGGATCGGCACCAGGAAGATCCGGAAAAGAGTCAGCCCGTTGGGAAGATTGATCGAGCCCCGGCCCGCGACGAGAAGCGGGGGCGGCGGCGCTGGAATCGGGCTCTGATCTGGCTGGCTGCTCATCGAGTGTTCCCGTTGTGTCCCCCAGCATAGCCGCTCGGGGTGCCCGGCGGAAAGTCGAAGGAATTTGGAGCGGTCGAATTGACTTTGTGGTGACGCGATTCGTAAAATCGCGCGCCTCGTGCGAAAGTGGCGGAATTGGTAGACGCACTAGTTTCAGGTACTAGCGGTCGTAAGGCCGTGGGGGTTCGAGTCCCCCCTTTCGCACCAGCTTCACTCCTCCCTGCCCCGAATCTTCACGTCTGGTAAGCAAGTGACGTGGCTGTTCCGTTCCCTTCCTCTCCCATCTCGAGTTTTTGCGCCGGCGTTCCGGCCCGAGAACCGAAATGAAGAATGTCGAATGAGGAATGGAGAATGAAGAAACAACCATGGGCGCCCTTCTTCATCCATCACTCTTCATTCCTCATTCATCATTCGACATTCTGCTGCGAACGATCCGCTCGTCGTCGGCAGGCCTGCATCCCGGAGGGATGCCATAAGGTAGCCGGGGGGCGCCGCAGGCGACCCCCGGCA
>JAMPYE010000493.1 GCA_023700825.1 Thermoanaerobaculia bacterium
AGAATGCGACACCCGCACGGTTCGTCGCCCTGAGCGAAGCGAAGGGCCTCGCAGGCTTCCGAAATCATGGCCATCGGTACATGGCCCATGGCATGACCACGGGAGCCTGCGAGGTCCTTCACTCCGCTTCGCTGCGTTCAGGACGACATCCTCTCCTTAACTTCGAGCCGACAGTTTCTTGGAAGCGCGGCGAAGGACGACAAGCGGTGCGGCCCTGTCGCACTCTGGCAGGCAGCCTCTCCGCCGGTCACGCTTCGCGCGACTCGGCCTTCGCGAGGATCCCGTCCCGCTCCAACTCCTCCACGAGTTGTGCCGTCGCGTGGAACTGGTAGGCGACCATGCCGATGTCGCGGGCCGCGGCAACATTCTCGACGAGGTCATCGACGAAGACGATTTGGCTCGGGATCGCGCCGAGGATCTGGATCGCGCGTTCGAAGATGAGCCGGTCGGGCTTCGCGCAGCCATGCACGTGGGAAAAGACGAAACGGTCGTCGCGCCGGAACAGGCTGGCGAAGTGGCGCGGGATGTACTCGGCGTGAATCTCGTTCGAGTTCGAGAGGAAGGCGACGCGATACTGGGCGCGCACACGGTCGAGTAGGTCGTCGATTCCCTCGACAGGCCCGTCGAAGAAGTCGGTCCAGATGTCGCGCAGGTTGCCGATCGTGCCACGGTACCCCGCGCCGTCGCGGAGAAACTGGTAGAAATTGGCGAAGGAGACGCGGCCCCGCTCGAGGTCGCGATAGCCGCCTCCCCTCTCCATGATCTGCATCAGCTGCTCGCGCGAGGCGAGCGAGTCCTCCGAGAGGCGGTGCAGCACTCTCTCGTAGGCGAGCTTGACGACGGTGTTCCCTAGATCGAAGAGAAACCAGTTTTGCCAGGGCATCGCTACATCCTGAAGACGCCGAACTTCATCGGCGGAATCGGTGCGTTGTACGCAATCGCGAGGCCGAGGCCCAGGTAATTGCGCGTATCGGCAGGATCGATGATCCCGTCGTCCCAGAGTCTCGCGGTACTGTAGTAGGGGCTTCCCTCGGCCTCGTACTTGTCCAGGACCGGCCGGGAGATCTCGAGCTCCTGTTCCTTCGAGAGCTCCTTCTTCTCGCGCGCGAGCTGGTCGCGCTTTACCGTCACCAGAACGCCCGCGGCCTGTTCGCCGCCCATGACGCTGATTCTGGCGTTAGGCCACATCCAGAGGAACCGTGGATCGTAGGCGCGCCCGCACATTCCGTAGTTACCGGCGCCGAACGAGCCCCCGATGATGACCGTGAACTTCGGCACGGTGGCATTCGCGACGGCGTGAACCATCTTCGCCCCGTCCTTCGCGATCCCTCCCCGCTCGTACTCCTTGCCGACCATGAAGCCGGTGATGTTCTGGAGGAAGATGAGAGGGATCTCGCGCTGGCTGCAGAGCTCGATGAAGTGCGTCGCCTTCAGGGCGGACTCGCTGAACAGCACGCCGTTGTTCGCGATGATTCCGACCTTGTATCCGTGGATCCTCGCGAAGCCGGTGACGAGCGTGGTCGCGTAGCGCTCCTTGAACTCGTGGAAGAGCGACGCATCGACGATGCGCGCGATGATCTCCCGCACGTCGAACGACTTGCGGCGATCGGACGGCATCACTCCCCAGATCTCGGCCGGGTCGTAGACCGGGTCGACCGCTTCGACGCGGGTGTCGGGCTCGCGGTGGTGGAAGCGGATGTTCTCGACGATGTTGCGCACGATCGCGATCGCGTGGTTGTCGTCCTCTGCGAAATGGTCGGCGACGCCCGAGATGCGCGTGTGGACGTCGGCGCCTCCGAGCTCTTCGGCAGAGACTTCCTCGCCCGTCGCCGCCTTCACGAGCGGCGGACCGCCGAGGAAGATCGTTCCGGTGCCCTTCACAATCACCGTCTCGTCCGACATCGCCGGCACGTAGGCGCCGCCTGCCGTGCAGGAGCCCATGACGGCCGAGATCTGCGGGATGCCTAGCGCCGACATGCGGGCCTGGTTGAAGAAGATGCGCCCGAAATGCTCGCGGTCCGGGAACACCTCGGCCTGCAGCGGAAGGAACGCTCCGCCGGAATCGACGAGGTAGACGCAAGGCAGGTTGTTCGCGAGCGCGACCTCCTGGGCCCGGATGTGCTTCTTGACGGTGAGGGGAAGATAGCTGCCCCCTTTGACCGTCGCGTCGTTCGCGATGACCAGGCACTCGCGCCCCTGGATCCGGCCAACGCCGGTGACTACACCCGCACCCGGCGCCTCGTCGTCGTACATCCCCGACGCGGCGAGTGGCGAGAACTCCAGGAAGGGAGTGCCGGAGTCGACGAGCTTGGAGATCCTCTCCCTCACGGGGAGCTTTCCCTGCTCGCGGTGGCGCTGCGTGTATCGCGGCCCGCCTCCCTGGCGCGCAGCCTCGAGGCGGGCGCGGAGGTCGTCGACGAGCGACTTCATGTGTTCCGAGTTCGCGTTGAACTCGGGCGAGCCGGTGTCGATGTGCGATTCGATCTGATCCATCCGGAGCCTCAGTCGTGATGCGGGTTGTGATGAACCGCGGAGAGAGCGCGTGCAAACGACGCATGCGCCTCGGGCGGGAGAGAGATCGGAATCCTACCGAGCTCCTTGACGAAGCGGATCTCGGCCGGAGCTCGGGCGAGCAGGCGTTGCGCGATTTCGGCCTCGATGCCGCGGAGATCGTCGACGACGAGATCGACTAGCTCGTGATCGCGCGCCTCGGCGGCGTTGAATAGGCGATTGCCCAGGAAAAGAGCGCGCGCGGACGGGGCGTCGGTCTGACGCCGCCAGCGCGAGGTGCCTCCGAAGCCGGTGACGATGCCGATCCGCGAGCCCGGGTGCGAGAAGCGAGAGCGCGGCGACGAGATTCGAAGGTCGAAGGCGAGCGAGAGATCGAGCGCGCCACCGAAGCAGTCGCCGTCGATCGCGGCCACGGTGAGACACGGCAGTCGCTCGATTCGCGCGAACAGCGATTGGCCGAGCTCCGAGAAGCGCAGGGCTTCGAGCGGCGTGAAGCGCTCCATCTGCTGCATGTCGGCGCCGGCGGCGAACACCGAGGCGTGCGCGCTGTAGAAGCAGAGGACGTCGATCCCGGAGGGAAGGAGATCGAGCGTCGCGTCGAGCTCGGAGAGCGCTTCCGCCGAGAGAAGGTTCATGCCGCCGTCGTCAAACGCGATTGCGGCGACGCGGTCGCGGACGGCGGCAGAGAAGCGGGCGTTCAAGCGCCTACGGCCCGCCTGATCGCCTCGACGGCGGTGCTCGTCGGCGTTCCCGGGAGAAAAATCTCGCGGATCCCCATTTCCTTGAGCTTCGCGATGTCCTGCTCGGGGATGATCCCGCCGGCGAACACCACGATCTCGCCGGCGTCCTCTTCCTTCAACAATCGCATGATCTCGGGAAAGAGGACGTTGTGCGCTCCGGAGAGAATCGACAGGCCGATAGCGTCGACGTCTTCCTGGATCGCCGCGGCGACGATCTGCTCGGGCGTCTGCCGCAAGCCGGTGTAGATGACTTCCATCCCCGCGTCGCGCAGGGCGCGCGCGACGACCTTGGCGCCGCGGTCGTGGCCGTCGAGGCCGGGCTTCGCGATGAGAACCCTGATCTTGCGATCGGTCATGTCGTGGCTCCTTCGACCGGCGGGCGGTCGGCGAATATCGAGAGAATGACGATGTCGTGGTACGCGCCGCCGCGGTAGAACTCCCCCGCGAGGCGCCCTTCCTGGACGAAGCCGATCGACTCGAGCAGGTGGCGCGCGCGATCGTTGTATTCGAAGACGTTGATGCGGAGCTTGCGAAGGTTCATCTCGTCGAAGGC
>JAMPYE010000494.1 GCA_023700825.1 Thermoanaerobaculia bacterium
AAAGGTCAAGCTCAACCCCGTCCGGCAGATCATCGAAGGCAAGCGGATCGTTCTCGTCGACGACTCGATCGTGCGCGGGACGACCTCGAAAAAAATCGTCCGGATGCTCAAGCAGTCGGGAGCGCTCGAGGTCCACATGCGCATCTCCTCCCCTCCGACGATCGGCCCGTGCTACTACGGGATCGACACGCCGAAGCGCCAGGAGCTGATCGCCTCGTCGCAGTCGATCGAGGCGATTCGCGAGTACATCGAGGCCGACAGCCTCGGTTACCTCTCGCCCGAGGGCTTGCTTGACGCTGTTTCTGGCGAAGGTGATAATCGAAAGCGGCTGTACTGCACTGCCTGTTTCACGGGTGAATACCCCGTTCCCTCGTGGGAAGAAGAGCTTGCCATCGAGGAAGCGGCGAGAACCTGACTGTTCTCCGGTGAGTCTCGCCACCGGAGCATCCGGAGCGTGACCACTTGTCGTTCGCCAACAGATTTCTGTTGTGGCTGCTCCTTCCGCCCGCGCTGGTGGGTCTGCCGCTCTCGATTCTCTTCATCACCGAAGTCGTCCACCTGAATTCGTACGGCTGGATGCGGCTCGTCGGCCTCGGCGCGGTCAGCGGCCTCGCGGCGCTGATCATGGTCGCGGGCATCCGCCCCAAGGCGGTGTGCGTCGAGCAGTCGCGCGCCGACCAGGACGTCTCCGAGATCCTCTCCGACGCGCACCGGACGACCGTCGTCGCCTCCCTGCGCGCCTGGCTGCTCGGCGGGCTCGTGTTCAGCTGCCTCGCGTCGTGGCTGATCCTGCCGTCGAGCTTCGGCTTCGTCGTCTTCCTCGATGCGGCGCTCATCGCCGCCGCCCCCTCGATCATCTGGACCTACGCGATCTCGAAGCGCCTGCTGGTCGCCGAGGGACGCCAGAAGGCGCGATTCCGCTACATCGGGAGCGAGTTGCCGCTGGGAACGAAGATCGCGGTCGCCTTCATCGGCCTGTTCGTCGTCACCACCGCGACCGTGGTCATCCTCGTCTCGGCCCAGGTCTCGACCACGTTGGAGAAGACCGTGATCGGAGGAGAGTCGGCCCAGTTCGACCTCGCCTTCCAGAAGGTCTCGGCCCTCGCGACGATCGATGTGGCGGCGCTCGAGCAGATCCGGCTGGAGGTCACCCCCGAGCACTCGCTCCACGTCATCCGGGGTGCCGGCGATGTGATCGCTTCGGTCGCCCCGGGGAGCGAGCCGCTGAGCGAGGTGGATGTTCAGTTGATCCTCGAGACGAAGGAGGGCGACAGTTCGGCCTTCGTCTCCCCGACCGTCGGGAAGTTCAAGCCGCTCCCGAACGGCGCGACGCTCTTCGTGGAGATTCCATTCGACAACTTCGCGAGCATCCCGGCGCAGATTGCCAAGTTCACGGTGATCGTCTCGATCATCACGACGCTGATCTTCATCGCCGTGACGCTCTTTCTCTCACGCGACCTCGGGGGGCCGCTTCGCGAGCTGCGTCGCAGCGCAGCACGCATGGCCGAGGGAGACTTCGGAAGCGAGGCACGGATCTTCGCCGACGACGAGGTCGGCTCGCTCGCGACGAGCTTCGACGACACCAGGCTCAACCTTCGCACGCTTCTCGCCAAGATGGGCGACCGCGGCAACGCGATCACCGAGGGCGTGAAGGTGATGGGCAGCGGCACCGACACCCTGGTGACGGGTGCGCGCGAGCAGACCGAGCTGACGCGAAACGCGTCGGCCGCGGTGGGTAACGTGCGCAAAGGCGCGGAGACCGTCTTCTCGGCCACCGACAAAGTCGGCGAGTTCGCTGGCGAATCGTCGACCCGCGCCACCGAGCTGCGCGCCTCCGCCGAGGCGGTCGTGCGAAACATGGAGGAGCTTTTCAGCTCCGTCGACAAGAGCTCGTCGTCGGTTTCGCAGATGAATGCGACCGCCGGCTCGACCTCCGGGCGCACCGACGTGCTCTCGAACATCGGCGAGGAAGTGCTCTCCTTCGTCAGCGAGATGGACGCGACGATCGACGAGCTGCGCAAGACCGCGCAGAGCACCGCCGAGATCTCGCGCCGCGTGCGCGAGGACGCAGCCGCGGGAAGCGAAGCGGTCGGAAAGACCGTGAGCGGCATCCAGGAAACGAGCGAGACGACGATGCAGACCGCGCAGGTCATGAACGAGCTGCAGCGGAGCATCGGCAAGATCAGCCAGATCCTCATCGTCATCGAGGAAGTCACGAACAAGACGAACCTGCTCTCGCTCAACGCGGCGATCATCGCGGCGCAGGCGGGGGAGCAGGGCTCGAGCTTCACCGTCGTGGCCGACGAGATTCGCGAGCTCGCCGAGCGCACCCGCGGCTCGACGAAGGAAATCGGCGGCATCGTCAAGGCGATCCAGCAGGGCTCGAAGGAAGTCGTCGGGTCGATGCACGAGGTCGTGGAGAACGTGAAGAAGAACGTCAAGGTCGCCCAGGAGGCCGCGGACTCGCTCTCCAAGATTCAGCAGAGCTCCGGACGGACCTGGGAGATGGCGAACCAGATCTCGAACGCGCTCGACGAGCAGGGTGCCGCCAGCCGCCACCTCCACGAGGTCACCTCGCGCATGGCCGATCACATCGGGGAGATTCACCGCGCGACCAAGGAACAGGCCTCCGCGACGCAGCTGCTCGCCGAGGAAAGCGAGCGGGTCCGCGACATCGCGCTGCAGGTCAAGCGATCGGCCGACGAGCAGTCACTGTCCGCGCGCGGCATCGGCGAAGCGATGGAGAACATCGCGGGCGACATCGGCGCAATCCGCAAGATGCTCGAGGCGCAGCGCGCCGAGACGGAGAAGATCGCGAAGGCCACTTCGACGATGCTCGACATCGCGCAGGCCAACGACTCGATCGCCCAGGAATTCAACCGCGCCCTCGGCGACCTCGTCGAGACCGGCCGCGAGTTCGACAACGAGCTCAAGCGGTTCAGGGGCTGAGGGATTTCAAATTTCGAATTTCGAATTTCGGATTTTCATCGCGGCCGCGAAGGCTCTCGCGCACCTGTCACTTCAAGAGAAACGAGGGATGACAGCCTCGTTCGGCCCACGTGCCGCTTCCCTCAATTCGAAATTCCAAATCCGAAATCCCAAATCCGAAATCTCTACTTCGTCATCCGTTTCCGGAACTCCTTTGACGCGATAATCCCTTCGACCATGTCACGTCGCGTCCCGCCTCGTCCGAGCCGGGCGGCGTAGTACGCGACGGCGTCGTCCTCCGCCGCGCGGTCGAGCAGCGTGCGGTACGCGCCCCGAATGAACGCGTCGTCGTTCGGTTCCTGGTGCGCCGCGAGCACCGCGTCGACCAGCGGAGCCACGTCACCCCGTCGGATTCGCTTCGCGTCCGCTTCACCGACGTTCAGGGAGCGCAGCAGCGCCGGGAGCCTCTGCTCGTTCCAGTTCGTGTACGCGATCTTCCTGCGCGGATGCCACTTGAGGAACAAGTGATCCAGCGTCGTCACCTCGCCGCGCCCGTCGACGACCTCGACGCTGAGATCGGTATCGAGATAAAGCCCGTCGGGCCGGTTCGGGATCACTGCCTTGAACCCGGGACGCTCGGTCGCAGGATACCAGGGCATCACTCCGTGCAGGCCCGGCCACGCGAATCGCTCGGCGGGAATGGTCACGCGCCCGTTGCCGAAGACGAGCCTCACGTCCTTGATGCCGTGAGGTGACAACGCCCAGCCCGAAACCACGAGCTCGCCCTTGATCTCGTAGTCGAACTTCGGCGTGTCGAGCCACGCGAACGTCGACGCGTTGTAGGTGCGGCCGTTCTCCTCGAGGAAG
>JAMPYE010000495.1 GCA_023700825.1 Thermoanaerobaculia bacterium
ATCCACACGCGACGCTCGCCCCGAGGAATCGCGGCAAGGCGGAGTGCCGCGAGCGCGATGCCGGCCGCCGGCAGAAAGAGAACGCTGAGAAGCTTGCAGAGCACGGCCGCGGCCGCGGCAAGCCCCGCGACGAGAGCGCGGCGGAGCGTCGGGCGATCGAACCAGAGCGTAATCGCGAGGAGCGCGGCTCCGAACGCGGCAATCACCGGCATGTCGGTCGTTGCGAGGCCCGCGTATGCGAGCACCACCGGCGTGTGCGTGAACACCGCAATCGCCGCGAGCGACGCGAGCTGTCCGAAGATCAGCCTTCCCCACGCCCAGACCATCGCGATGCCCGCGAGGAGCCAGAGCAGGTTTCCCGCTCGCGCGAGAGAGAGATTCCTCGTGTAGCTGCCGTTCGAGTAGAGAATCTTATTGCCCGCGTCGAGCACCGGCAGCGGGCCTTCGATCTCGCGCGGAAGCCGGAGCCCCGCGAGATACGGGCCGATCGCGCAGGCGATTCTCCCGAGAGGCGGATGCGGCACGGCAAGCCGGTAGGTGCCTCGCTCGAGCCACTCCATTCCCGCCGCAACATGCGTCGGCTCGTCGAACGTCTGATTGAAGACCGTCCAGGTCGAGACGACGCGCGTCAGCGCGACGAACGTGAGGAGGAGCACGAGAAGCAGCTCGGTACGCCGGGCGAGCGGTTCGTGCGGAGGAGCTTCCATCGGCACCGAAATAGTACTTCATCGATGCGTGGGCTCCGCTCCGGCCGCTCGCCGGGGGTGGAGTCCGGGGCGAGCTCGATCTCCGGGCTCACTTCGCGAAACGCTTCTCGAGCTCGCGCGACCAGTTCAGCGTCACGCGGACGACTTCCGTCACGCCGTCGCCCGCCGACGATTGCACCATGACGAAACTCTGTCCGTCGGGCGCGACGTCGAAGTTGTCGGGACGGTCCCAGACGAATTTTCCGCCGAAGAGAATGTGCGGCGCCGACGCGCGCAGAGAATCGCCCGGTTCGATCGCGACGCTCGCCAGCCGCTCCCCCGCCGCGAAAAAGAGCTCGCGTCCGTCGCGCGACCAGCGCGGGCCGGTCCCGCCCTCGGTCGAAATCTGAACCTTTGCTCCCACTCCCTCGAACGGCTTCACGTAAACCTCGGGACGGCCCGATTCATCCGACACGAACGCGATCCACTTTCCGTCCGGGGAGAACTGCGGAAAGAGCTCATCGAACGGCGAGGTTGCGAACGGTCTCGGCTTCGCATCTCCCCGGGTATCGAGCACGTAGAGATCGCCGCCGTTCTCGGCGCTGAGCGACTCGTAGACGAGATACCGGCCGTCGCGCGACCAAGCTCCCGAGCCGATGTCCTCTCCCGTCTTCGCGAGCGTGCGGTAAGGCGACTCTCCGCCTAACCCCTTCGCGCGCAGCTCGCGGACGCCCTCGGTCGCGACGGAGGCGACGATCTCCTTCGCGTCGGGGCTCCATTCCGCCGAATGGTGGTCGCCCTCGAACGTCTGCCTCGTCAGCGTTCCGCGCTCGAGGTCGATCGTCCAGAGCATGCAGTCGGGCGTGATCGTCTGCCGGACGAGCAGCGTCTTCCCGTCGGGCGAGAACCGCGGCTGCGCCCAGGTGTCGCGCCGCTCCGCCAGTGGCGTCACCTTGCCGCTTCTGTCGGCGCGGACGAGCGAATAGATGCCCGTGAGGTCGGAGCTCGAGTTGGTCGGCGTGTGAATCATCGTGCCGTTGGCCGACACGGCAAACGCGCCCTGTCCTCCGGAGAGCCTGAGCACGCTCTGCTTCAGGACGGCCGCCTCGCCCGTCACCAGCGCGGCATCGCGATCGAACGGGACAGCCAGCAACGCCTGGTCGCCGGGCCGGTAGAACACGAGATGTCCGGTCGGCGCGAACTGCGGTGAGGACCCGATATCGACGACGCGATGCCGGGACTTCCCGTCGAGAGAAACGGCATCGATCGAGAAGCCGTTATTGGTGACCACCGTGAACAGGATCCAGCGGCTCCCGGGAACCGCAGCGGGATGCTGGTGCACCCGCTCATGTTGCCCCGGCGCCGTGAGCGCGCTCGCGGCACCTCCCTCAGCAGGAATCACCGACAGGCCGCGCCAGCGCTTGCCGTCGATCTCGATGCCCGAGGAAACGATCCGTCCGTCCGGCAGCCATGTTCCGCTGTCGCCCACGGTCGCCATGCGGGCGATCCTGCGTGGAGTGCCTCCGCCGATGCCGACCGTGTAAAGGCCGCGGCCCCGATCGAAGTAGCCAATGCTTCGTCCATCGGGAGAGAAAAACGGCGCACGGGCGCCTTCGGTGCCGGGGACTACGCGCGGCGCGAAATCGCCGAGCTCCCGAACGTGAAGCAGCGCATTCGCATTCGCCGAATACGGCGCGTAGGCGATCGCCTTCCCGTCCGAGGAGATCGCCACCGGCGAGATCGAATTGAACGACGCGCCGGTGATCTCGAGGCTGATTACGTCGTCCGACTGCCCCGAGCGCGGCGCGACGAAGAGCCACGTCGCAAGCGCCCCGGCGGCGAGCGCGGCGACCGCGATGGCCGCGGTCCTGCCCCGGGAGCCACCGCGCGACGACGTTGCCGTCACCGGTTCCGCGGATTCACCCCGCATCGCCTCTTCGATCTCGAGGCGCGCGTCCGACGCGTCGGCAAGCCGATGCCCGCGGTCGCGCTCGAGGCATCGGCGAAGCAGCCGGCGGATCGCCGGCGGCGTGTCTGCCGGGAGCAGCGACCAGTCGACCTCGCCTTTGAGCACCTCGGCGAGCGTGTCGGAGACCGTGTCGCCGCTGAAGAGGCGCCGACCCGTCAGCATCTCGTAGAGCACGACGCCGAAGGCCCAGAGGTCGGCGCGCCTGTCGACGCGCTTGCCTCGCGCCTGCTCGGGACTCATGTAGGCGGCCGTGCCGAGGATCATTCCGGCGTGCGTCGCGGCACGGACCATCGTCGGCGAGTTCGAGAAGTCGGCGTCCACCTCCTCCGAGTCCATCGCCTTCGCGAGGCCGAAGTCGAGGACCTTGACCTGGCCCTCGTCCGAGAGCTTGATGTTCGCCGGCTTGAGGTCGCGATGGACGACGCCCTTCTCGTGCGCGGCTTCGAGCGCCTCGGCGATCTGCATCGCGATCCTGAGCGCCTCGTCGACCGGCATCGCGCCGCGTCTCAACCGCTCGGATAGATCCTCGCCCGCGGCGAGCTGCATCGCGAGAAAGCGGGTTCCTTCGACATCTTCGAGCCCATAGATCGACGCGATGTTCGAATGCTCGAGCGACGCGAGGATCCGCGCCTCCCGCTCGAATCGCGCGAGGCGCTCCGCGTCTCTCGTGAACTCCTCGGGGAGCACCTTGATCGCGACGTCGCGGCCTAACTTCGTGTCCTTTGCGCGCCACACCTCGCCCATCCCGCCCTTGCCGATGGCGGCAGTGATCTCGTAGTGACCGAGGCGGGTTCCGGGGCTGACCTGCATTGGATGGGTGAGAGTATAGGCGTAGCACGGGCGGAAGACGACGCCCCCGGGGCGACCCGCACGGTGGGCTGCGCCCGGCCATTCGCACCCCGCGAGCCGGCGCCGCGGGTCGGGGCTTCGGGCGACGCCAGCCGTCCGGCGCTTTCCGGGCAAGACATCCGCTCCGGTTTCCTCGATAATCGGCGCGGAGGCAGTCCATTGCCACACTCGACGACATGGGAGCGAACCGGCGTCCTCTGGACGTTTCGCGGCGTCGTCACCGGTGACGAACTGCTCCGGGCAAACCAACTCGTCCACGGCGATCCGCGCTTC
>JAMPYE010000020.1 GCA_023700825.1 Thermoanaerobaculia bacterium
ACCGTTGCCGATCGCGACGCGGAGCACGTAGCGGCCCCGGAGCCGCGTCTGGGAGACGAACGCCCTCCCCGACTCGTTGATCTCGGACATCAGCTCCTCGTTCGCGCGCTCCGACGCGTCCTCGTCGACCGAGCCGTCGGCGGCGCGCACGACCTTGCGGAAAACGACGACCGAGAGCGACTGCGGCGCCGCGAGCTCGTATCCCGGCGTCGACTCGATGTGCCGCCCGAGATCCTCGGCGAGGTCGACGTGCGAGGAGATCACCTCGCCGAGCTTGTCCGTGCCGTAGTGCTCGAGCACGAGCCAGAGCTTCAGCGCACGGAAGCGCCGCCCGAGCTGCAGCCCGTAGTCCATGTAGTTGATTACGTCGCTCTCCGCCGTCTTCAGGTAGTCGGGGACGAGCGAAAAGGTCTCCTTCAGCATGTCGGGGCGCTTCGTGTAGAGAACGCTGCAGTCGACCGGCGTGAAGAGCCACTTGTGCGGGTTCACGACGATCGAGTCGGCGTTCTCGATCCCGTTCCAGAGCCAGCGGAATCGCGGGCTGATCGTCGCGGGGCCCGCGTACGCTCCGTCGACGTGAAGCCAGATGCCGTGGCGTTTCGTCAGCGCGCCGATCTCGGGCACCGGGTCGATCGCCGCGGTCGACGTCGTCCCGACCGTGCAGGAGACCGCGACCGGGCGCACCTCCGCGGCGAGATCCTCCTCGATCGCGCGGCCGAGCGCGGCGACGTCCATGCGGAATGCCGCGTCGCCCGGTATCTTCCGAACCCCGCGCGTGCCGAAGCCGAGCGCGAGCGCCGCCTTTTCGATCGACGAGTGCGACTGGTCGGAGCAGTAGACGCGCATCTGCGGCAGCTCGCGGCCGGTCATGCCGAGCTCGCGGATGTTCAGCCCCGTCGCCTCGCGCGCCGCGGCGATCGCGAGAAACGAGTTGATCGACGCCGTGTCGTTGATGATCCCGAAGAGACCGTCCGGAAGGCCGAGCGCTTTCCGCAGCCACTCGAGCACCCGCGTCTCCAGCTCCGTGACCGCGGGCGAGGTCTTCCAGAGCATCCCGTTGACGTTTAGCGCCGCCGAGAGCATCTCCCCGAGCACCCCGGCGCGCGAGCCGGTGATCGAGAAGTAAGCGAAGAACGCGGGATGGTTCCAGTGCGTCACCCCGGGAAGGATCTTCGTCTCGAATTCGCCCAGCAGCTCGTCGAGCGGCCGTCCCCCGCGGGATGCTTCGCCGGCTAACTTCGCGGCGATCTCCCCAGGGCGCGCCCGCGACAGAACCGGGTAGTTCTCCACCTGCTCGAGGTAATCGGCCATCCAGTCGACGGCGCGATGCGCTGCCGCGCGGAACTCCGCGCTGTCCGGTTCGAGCACGGACTCACGAGGCTTGCTCATTCTCATCCTCCTGTTTCGACTGCTTCGCTGCATCCGCCCCGATGAGCTGTCCGATCCCGAGCACGCAAAGCACCCCGACGAGAGGAGCAAGCTGGCTCGTGACCCTGCTGAGTGACGAGTTCACGTGCCACACGAAATCATAGGGCGTGCCGGCGTAGACCGCGGCAATCGCGAGGCATTGCAGAAATATCGTGGAGAGAAGGAAACGCTCGCGCCGCCCGAGCGCCGGGACGAGCGCGAGCACGATCGCGAGCGCGATCCACAACTCCAGTCGTTCGAGGCCTCCTCCCACGAACGTCGCGAGGAACGTGCCGGGGTCGGCGAGCCGTTCCGCGGCCCGTGAGAGCAGGCTCCCTTCGAACAGCTTCGTCGTGGTCGCCGTGAAATAGCGGACGAGCAGCCAGGGCGCCATCACGATTCCCGCGGGCAGTGCAACGTGCGCCCACCTCTGTCGCCGGACCAGCAACGACGCGACGACCATCGCGAGCACCATGCTCATGCCCTCGTTCTTCGCCAGGGCACCGAACCCGACCAGGAGGCTTCCCGTGACGATGGCGCGCGGCGCATCGGTCCGCAGCCCGCGCGACACGAGCACCAGCCCCGATGCCGACAGCGCCACGAGCGGCCCTTCGCCGAGCCCGATCCAGGGACTGCACGCGGCGCCGGTCAGCGCGAGCGTCCCGAGCGCCGCGACGACCGGCGATTCCAGCTGGCGCTCGAGCTCCTCGCGGAGCACGAGAAGCAGGGCCGCCGCGAAGGCGATGGAGAACGTTCCGAGCCAGCGATCGTCCCATCGGCCCCCGACGATCGCCGCGACGTCGTAGAGCAAAGAAACGAGCGGAGGGTAATCGGGATGCGCGAAGATGTTGTCGGGATTCGCAAGGAACTCGAAGCTCAGGCCCCTCGCCAGGAAGTGCTCTTTCGCCTTCAGGCCCCAGATCGCCCAGAAGTCCCAGTCCCAGGGGCGCGCGACGGTCGCGAGAAGCGCGTAACCCGCGACCGAGATCGCGGTGGCCGCGTCGGCGGCGAGCGCAAGCCTCGGCCGTGGGAGACGCTCCGCTCTTCGTTCCACGCGCAGGGCGGCTGGCAGAAAGGCCGCCGACGCCAGCGCGAGGGGGACGAACACGACTGCCCTCGACCACGGCACTCCCACGATGGTCGCACCGAGGAGAATCAGAGAGGCCATACCGGCGCCTAACAGGAAGCCCAGGCCGGTCCTCGCCCGCCATCCGAGCGAGGGCTCGAGCGCCACGGCGACCGGCAGGCCGGCGAGCCACATTGCGGCGATCGCGATCAGAGCGGCCGTCACCGCGATCTCCTCGCGACCATCCCGTCGGCGTTGCTCAGAACGATCTCCCATCCGTCCCGCGGGATCGCGGACAGATAGACCACGGCGTATTCGGCCTCGCTCAATCGCGCGGGCCGTGGCCCGTCGGTCCACGCGAGAGGAATCACGATGCGGCCCGCGAGGAAGTACTGCGCCCGGTAGTACGCGTAGGAGTAGCCGCCTTCCCATTCGAGCGAGGGGAAGACGATCGCGACACGGCTTCCCGCGGGCACGATCCGCTCCGCTTCGAGCAGCAGCCGACGGTATCCCGGCGCGCGTCGATCGGGCCAGCCGTCCAGCTGCCGGGCCCACTCGGAGCGGGCCACGAAGAGGAAGCCGGGATAGAAAGGCCGCATCCCGAAGAAGATCAGCGCCGCCAGCAGGATCCGGGCGGTGATCCGGCCGGCCCGCTCGCGACGGGAAGTGAGCTCAGACACGCAGGCGCATTATCTCAACGAGCCTTCACCTGCGACAGCACGAACTTCACGGGAACGGGAGCGAACCACCCCGTCAGGACGCACCGCGCCCCAGCAGCACCGCCGGGATCGTGCGAAGCATGATCTTGAAATCGAGCGAAGGCGACCAGTTGTCGATGTACTGCAGGTCCAGCTCCAGCCCCCGGTTGAAATCGACGTTGTTGCGCCCGCTGATCTGCCAAAGGCAGGTCAGCCCCGGCTTCATCGACAGGCGCCGCTTCTGCCAGCGCTCGTAGAGGATCACTTCCTCGGGGATCGGGGGCCGCGGCCCGACGAGGCTCATGTCGCCGCGAAGGACGTTCCAGAGCTGCGGCAGTTCGTCGAGCGAGAACTTGCGCAGCAGCCGCCCCACGCCCGTCACGCGCGGATCGGCCTTCACCTTGAAGACCGGCCCGTTCATCTCGTTGAGGTGCTGGATCTCGGTCCGGCGCCGGTGCGCGTCCTCGATCATCGTGCGGAACTTGTAGAGCGTGAAGATGCGGCCGTTGAGCCCCATCCGCTCCTGCTTGAAGAAGACCGCGCCGGGCGACGAGAGCTTGATCGCGAGGGCCGCGAAGAGCACGAGCGGCGCCGAGAGCGCGATCAGGCCGACGGAAATCGCCACGTCGAGCGACCGCTTGAGCGCGAGCTGCGCCACGTTCGACGGCGTCGTCGTGAAGCTGATCAGCGGAACTCCGTTCAGCTCCTCGAACTCCACGCGCGCGTTACGCGTCGGAAAGAAGCTCATCGCGACCCGCGTGCGGACGCCGAGCTCCTCGCAAAGCCGGAAGATCGATCGGCTCGCCTCCAGTTTCCGGCGCGTCACGGCGAAGATCACCTCGTCGATCGCCATCTCGGGGTCGCCCGTGCCTTCCTCGAGCAGCTTTCGCAGCCGCGCCAGATCGCCGAGCACCGGATAGCGCGACATCTCCGCCGGAAGGTGATGCCCGTCCGTGATGAAGCCGAGAATCCGATAGCCCCAGTACTTGTGCTCCTCGATCAGCTGCACGATCTCCCGGGCGCGACGCCCGGTTCCGACGATCACGATCGTCCGGTAGTTCATCCCCCGCTCGCGGACCCAGCGGGCCAGGAGACGGAGGAGGAGCCTCTCCGAGATCAGGAGGACCGCGTCGAGCAGGAAGAAGATCGCGAACCAGGTGCGCGAGAGCTCGCTCATCCGGAACAGCCAGGCGGTCGTCGCCAGGGCCACCGTGCCGATCGCCACGATCTCCAGAGTCTGGATCGCCTCGGTGTTGATCGAGACGGTGCGGTGACTTCGATAGCTGCGGTGCCTGAAGAGGAGGACCGACCAGATCACCACTACCAGCGGGAAGATCTTGATGTACTCGTTGAGCGGGTAGAGGCCGGTGGGGAAACGGTCGGGGGCCAGGAAAGGAAGGAGCTCGTCCCGAATCCAGAACGCTGCGAAGAATGCCACCGTCGTGAGGACGATGTCGGCCAGGTATACGAGCCTGGCCACCAGCTTCGCCTGTTGTTTCAGCATCCGCCCCTCGAATTCATCTCGGCTCGCGTCTATCGAGCCCTCGATCCCACCGACACAGGCCTGGCGGGGATCTTACCAGCTGCGTCCCCTCCGTCCAACGCCACAAGACGGAACCTGGACCTCCGGCTGTCGGGGGTTGTTACGCGGCGGCGCTCCCGGGCGTCTAGGGAGAATTGCGGCCAGGGGGCCGAATTGAGAATTGAGAATTGCGAGATGGCAGGGAGTGAAAGATGCTCTTCGTCAGCGGGTTCGCCAGAATCGAGGCTGCGGTTGGACGTCGTGAATCCCCGGCCAATCGCTTCGTTCCGCTGCCTGAGGGAGTACGTCGAAGGGCGAACCCACGGACACCCGTACTTTTCTGTCCGTTACGGTGTCGTTCGAACCGAGGGCGTCGAGGAGTCGGGCTCGTTGCGTGGTGTTTTGCGTAACGTATTGGTCGTGTGCGGTTTGCACGAGTTCGAACGGCATCTGGATGCGGGCTCAAACTCGTCGCGGGGGCGCTTCCCTGCTGGCTGACTTGCTCGTCGATCTCGGTTTGCCATCGTTCGTGGTGTTCGCGCCATTTGGTTTCAGTGATCGTGCCGCGCAGCTTGTCCTCGCACGATCGCGATTGGAGTCGTTGGAGTTCTGCGATGCGAGCTTGGGTGCGCTGCGCACCTTCACCGACGCGCAAAAGCCTCAAACCGGCTCTCGCAACTACAGCTCCGACCAACGCAGCGCAATCCTCATTCTCGATCATGCACATCGTTTGGAGAAGTCACGAGGTCGCCCGTTCGTCGTCTGGGACATTTCGTGCCGGTACTCGCTTGGCGTCATGCCCGTTTCGCGCCTGAATGCACGATGAAGCGAGCGCGTGCATGAAAAACCACACGAACTCGCAATCACCTTCAGCGAGAGGCTCGTTGAGCGCAACAACTCCTTCGCCCGAGCCAACTGCGCACGCTTGAAGAACGCACCCGGCGGCGCACCATGCAACCGCGCGAAACGCCGCGTAAAACTCCAGGACGACACACCCAGCCGCCGCGACAACTCCACTACCTGCGGGACTTCATGAACGGCCAGACATTCACGCAAGTACGACTCCACGACCGGCAACAGCGACTCCATGAGGGGGCCCTCCCATGAGAATTGCACTTACCCAAAGGAGTCGTCAGAAACCACCAAACCCCTACCCCCCCCACGAAAAAAAGGCCGGCGTGCGACGGAGGGAGTCCCGCCCCCCCCTCTCCCACCACGACGACGAGTGCTTCCTATCCCCAGGGGAGCGAGAGGACGGTCGTCAAGGAAATGACCAACAGGATCGTTTCCACACACCCCTTCCCTTCTCCCCGACCACGCAACGGGGAACGCGGCGAGCCACCAAGGCAGAGGCGCCCCTCCAGTTCCGGAGGAGGATGGCGGGAGGAGCGGGGACAACTACCCCCTGCCAAAGGGGGACGGGAAGTAGGGTTATGGCGTTGGCGGATTGAAGATGACGGCGGAACTGCGGTATCGCTGTTGTCCCGTCGCGACGACGCGAGCTGGGCGGGGCGATTCTGGGTGCGCGGAGACGGCCGATCCGTAGGGTGCCTGCGCTCGACGCAGTCCCGTTTAGCCGTGGTGATAGTGCCTAGCACCACATCAGCGAATCTCCATTTGACGTGCCGGTAGTACTCGAGTGTGTCGGCGAGAATCTCGGTGTCCGGTGCCTCGAGATTGGCAATCGGTCGCCCTCTCAGGACATCAGAGGTCTGGCGTTTGAGCGCGGATTGCAGCAGGACCTGCTCTCGGATGAGGATCTTACGTGCCCCAGCCGCAGGGTCGTACCAGAGCCCAACGAGCATCAATACGCCCCCGAGGAGAAAGAGTAAAACCCACGCAAGAGTGCCGTGTGGCTCGTAGTCCCACGACGCAACTCGAAGGACGCCGGTCAGCATTGCATGAGCCTCGCGAAATGGAGAAATCGATGGCGCCTGCGGCTGTGCGTAACGACCCCGCCCCGCACCTTCGACGTCGTGGTCGGTTACGACCCGGCGCCCTCTCCGAACAACCGCCGGCACTTCAACGAAGCGACGCCACCATCGACTTCCGCGCCAGACTCACCGTCACGACCTACAACGAGGTAAACCTGCGCGGCAACCCCGTCACCACCGACACCTGTTGTGCGCCGGAGCGCAACGAGTAACACCGAACGCATACGACAACCGCTCGCGCCGCTCGCCTGCCGTCGTCGCCACCAGGCAACGGGTCCGCGTGACCGTCACGTCGCTCGATGAAAGCACTCGAGATCGTCCCCGACGCGGGGAAACGCGTGCGCGCAACGCGTGTACTGCGTGATCCCGCGATGAAACCCACTCTCTTGAAGGCCGTTGGACGTCCAGTCCTTGCGCACAAAGTGTCTCTTGACGCCCTAATCGCCGCGGCAACAGAATCGTGCAGCAACATGAGATCCACTATTCCAGGAGGATTACGTGAAACTTCCGATTCGTCGATTCGCATTGGCCGCTATGTGCAGCTTGGCATTCACGAGTGCAGCTGTTGGAGCTCCTTCAAAGTTCGTTCGGCAGGCGACCCCCATCCCGGGCGAGTATATTGTGGTGTTGGCGGCTAACATACCGGATACCGCCGTTCCGGGGGTTGTGGAAGGACTCGCCAAGGGCTACAACGTAGAGGTCGTGCGGATCTGGAGCGACGCTATAAAGGCGTTTCTCATGAAGTCTTCTGAACCGGCAGCGCAAGCGATTGCCGAGGACCCAAGGGTTCACTATGTCGAAACAAACGCGTTCGTTAACATGCATGAGTTATCGGGAACCGTCAATACGTGGGACACGCGTCCGAATCCTGACGCGTATCTCTGGCATCTGGACCGGCTCGACGAGCTGAGTTACGACCAGCGAGACAGCACGTACAATATGTGCTCTGATGCATCAAACGTGTACGTATATCTTATCGACACGGGCGTCATGACGAACCACCAGGAGATTAGTTCGTCCATAGTTGCGTCGCTCGACTTCACGGCGCCACGGAATCTCGACGGCTCGGTTGCCACCGACGCGACGAACGGCTGTTCAGCGCAAGCCTACAAAGCCAAACACTGGCATGGCACAGCAACTGCCTCGGTGGTTGCCGGGTCCGTCATCGGAGCAGCACGCGCGAAGGTCGTCTCACTCAAGGTGTACGACTGCAACACCGGCGCGATCGCGACCAGTACACTGATTGACGCGGTAAACTGGATCGCGACCATGAGCAACCCCTATCGATCGTACCCCGCGGTCGTGAACCACAGCGGATTTGTGCCGAAATGGGACTCGCCATTGTCGGTGTACGGTGACGCCGTTTCGAATCTCGTTGCGATCCGCAATCTCCCGTTCTTCACGTCGGCCGACAATTGGAGCGCGGACGCCTGCCAATTCGCGCCAAATCACCTTGCGTACACAAATTACGACAGCTCAGGATTCGTGTTCGTAACAGGTGGCAGCGCGATGCAGAACTCAGGCACGACGAATCCCGACGGCTCAGTCCATTACATCGACGTACGCTATCAGAAGTTCGAATCGAATGGATTCACGCCACTGATCGGGCAAGAGTCGGGCTCCAGTAATGGCTCGTGCGTTTCGGCTTTCGCTCCGGGCGTCGACATTTGGGTTGCGCAGTTTGATTCAAACCGGAACCCGGCGTATGGTCGGCAAACGGGCACCTCATTTTCCACCGTGCTCGCTGCCGCTTTGGGAGCGCGTTACATTCAAACATATCGCGCTCAGTACGGCCAAACGCCGAGCTACCGCAATGTATACAATTTTCTTCTTTCCAACGCTGTCACCAGTCTCTCATGGACGAACACTCCCCGTTATTGGGCTTGTATACACCCGGACGATTGGCGGTTGCATTCGTATTCTCTGACGCAGCCGATTTCCTGCCCCTCAGGCTACAGCGGTCCCTGGGAGTTTCCGGCCACATCTAACTCGTCGAACGCCCGAATGCTATACTGGGATGAAGGAGTATGCCCATGAGGTCGAAACTCGTCTTGTTCTGGCTGGCTGTAGCTCTCGTGCCGGCTTCCGTCGTCGCGGCGCAATCGCAGCCCGGTGAACGACAGCGAGTGCTCGTCCCACTAGCGTTCGCAGCGGGAACGACAGTGCCTGGCGCTTACGGAACGGTCTGGATCGGCGAGGTGTGGGTTGCGAACGAGTCGTCCGAGGACATCCAGACGCTTCGGTCGCAACAGTGTCAACAGGGCTGTCCGGACCCGGAGCTTCCTGCGAAGTCGCAGCGAGCCATCTCGGCGCTACCGCCCGGAGAGCGAAGCGACGCAGGTGCGTTCCTTTATGTTCCTGGGTACCTGGCCGCCGACGTTTTCTTTTCGGCACGAGTGCTGGAAGTGACGCGCCGTGCGCAACCAACAGGATTCGCAGTTCCTGTCGTGCGAGAAAGCGACTACTTCACAACGGCAGTCATGTTTCCGGGCGTACCGGCGGGCGCAGCGGTTCGATCGTCGCTGCGCATCTATGATGCAACCTCACAGGGCGGTCGTGCCTTTCTTGTCGAGATGGTAGGAGAGAATGGCGATACCATCGCTTCAATCCCGGTGACACTATCCGATGGTACTTCCTTGGAATCTCTTGACCTAATTCCCGCGTCGGTTGCTGTTCACAATCTCGAGAACGTGCTGGCGGGCGATACCGGAGTGCGCGACTTGTTTCACATCCGGATCAGTCCCATCGGAGACGTCAGCCCCTATTGGGCCTTCGTAAGCGTCACGGATAACGAAACGCAACACGTGCTGATGATCACCGCTGACTAGGATTCAGGAGTTGGGTCCAATGAAATCGCGCCTAAGGAGCCTGCCTGGTCGGTTGCTCCAGCGGTAGGGAATTCGCGGTGGTTCGGTAGGGCGTCGCGAGTGTAATCTCCTGTGACGTGTTGTTCGTCATCGTCGCAAACGCCCAGACTCTGCCGTTCAATGCCTCGCTCTCTAGTTCGATACGCAAGGCCTGGTCCGCGCCAAATGGGAGGTCGGCGATCTCTCCGTATGAGCTCATGAACTCCATTCCGTACTCTGGGAAGTAGGCCGGAGTCGGTATCCGGAGTTCGACGCTGCGTTCCTCGAGGACTCTCCCGCTGTATTGCTCGATGATGCGGACTCGCACCATTCCTTGTTCGAATCCGTACACCCGAATTCGTGCGCGCGCGGTGTCGCCATTGAAAACGCTCAAGAGGGAGAATGGTCCTTCGATGAATTCGTCCTCGGGGACTACTGGAATTTCGGTGCCAAGAGAGTATGCGGAACGCGAGATATCGTGAGCGCGCAGGTTGTACTCGAGTTCAGAATCCACCGGTACCTTGATGAACTGTCCAGGTCTGCCGGTGTTCTGGAAGTGTGTCTGGGTGGTTCCTGGTGGAATGACGGTGGCGTACGGATCCGTATCGACGCAGGCGCTCAGCACGCAGATGTCGTCAACGCCGCGCAAGACGACGGCGACACTTCCGCGATTGTGGATCACGAGCTCTGTCCTGAATTCGGATCCGAAAGCACCTCGACTACCGAAATTGACCGGCAGCAACACGAGCTTTTCTTCACCCATGGCGGTCAGCGCCGCGCTCGCAGCGATCACAACGATGATGGCAGTTCGACGCAGCTTGATCGACGTCATAGTCATTCTCCTCATTGCTCGACGTTTCCTTCGGTGCTATGACCTTCGGGACTCTCGCCCCCCCGGGGCTTTCCGAGCGTTCGCAGCGAGTCCTCTGTCGTGACTGTATGGTCTGAGGGTCGCTGGTCCTCCGAGGAGTATAGGTTCCACGAAGTCCGATCTTCGAGCGACTATTTGTGCGAAAGGTCGCTCGTCACAAGCCGCCCCGAGTTTAACCTCGGCATTGCGTGACCTTGGTCACGGGTGCCGCGTCAGTCCAAACCAGGCCGCCGTGGGTTCACCCCCCCCGCCCTCCGGCATGGATTTCGCTACCGTGAGTCGTGAGGCAGTCCGCATTCGAATGTCGCCGCATCGTCGTAATTCCTGGATTACCACGCGCCGCGGCACCCCGTACAAGAACTCTCAAAACCCATCAGGCCGAAGTTGATTCTGACGCTACTATGGTGGCCTGATGAGCGTCACCTCCTCCACTATGCCGGATGGCGTCTCGACGCAATCCGACTGAGCGACTCAGCCGATCATCGATTCCCGCATGCGGCCGCACGACGGCCACGTGCGTTTCCGCGTCGTCGCGACCGTGCCTCCTGCCTTCCGTCAGTACTCCGCTCCTCAGGGCGGCGGAGCAGAAGCAGTAGCGAGCAGAGCGGTTCGAACTTCGTCCCTGTCTCCCAGCCAAGCTCAGCAACACGACCAACGCCCCGCTCGCGCGGGGCTTTTCGGCTTTTCCGCGCTCCCGATGAAAGTGCAGGGACGAGTAGTCATCCCCCGATCCGTTCCTGGTGTCGTCAGACCCGTGCATGTTGCGATGTACATCGACATGTACATGAGGTGACGATGCGCAAGCAACGTTCCATCGCCGAAGCGCGAAGCAATCTCCCGAAGCTCGTCCGAGAGGCTGAATCGGGAGAACCGATCGAGCTGACGCGTCGCGGAGAGAGTGTGGCCGTCCTGATTGGACGGAAGCAGTACGAGCGCCTGGCTGGTCGATCTGTCAGCTTCTCCTTGGCGTGGAGCGAATTCTCGAAGAATGTCGAGCTCTCTACGTTGGCGATTGACCCTGACGAGATCTTCAGCGACGTGCGGGACGCTCGACCTGGAAGGGACATCGGGCTGTGAGTCTGAAGTACCTGCTCGATACCAATGTCGTTTCCGAGCCGCTTCGGCCGAAGCCTCAGCATGGCGTAATCCGAAAGCTCAGCCGCCACGAGGTCGAGATTGCGATCTCGTCGGTGGTATGGCAAGAACCGCGGTTCGGAGCAGAACGCCTTCCGATGTCCCGTCGTCGCGACGCCATCGTCCAGTATCTCGACGAGGTCGTCCTCGCCACGATACCAATCCTCGACTACGATCGTGCCGCGGCGGAGTGGCACGCGAAGGAGCGCGCACGGCTCGCGGCTCGCGGGGAAACACCGCCCTTCGGGGACGGCCAGATCGCCGCCATTGCTCACGTCAACGAACTGGTCCTGGTGACATTCAACGACGCGGACTTTCGTAAATTTCAGGGACTCCGCGTCGTCAGTTGGCGCTGAGTGCCTGTCACACGGAGAGCACCGCAGTCCGATTCTCGTCGAGTACTCCCTGCCAACGGCGACGCGCCGTTTCGCTAGTTGCCCAGCCCACTGACCTGCCCCTTCTCGCACGACGAACTTTGAATTGCGTTGCGCGATCAAAACCACGTGCCCTCCGGTTCGCGTGGTAGGCCCTAACGAAGGCCGTCACCGGCGCGTTCCCATCCCCTCTCCTTCCAGGCAAAGTACACAGCGTGAGCTGTTAGCAGATCCGCGCGTTCGTATCGCGTAGTCTCGCGTGCTGTTGTCGCATCGCCGGAGGATCGACATCAGTCGGGGGAGGGCGAGAACCCTCCCCCAAGAAGTAGCAGTCGGAAGACAGGACGATTACTGTGGTGTAATCGTCGTGACATGTTGCGTTTCGTTGTTCGTGACGCTCACGAAGGCCCAAAACCGCAATCCCTGGCTGAGTGGCGTGATTGCGATTCGCACGAGACCATATCTTCGTATTTCCGGGAACTGGTCGGCCAGGCTAAGAACCTGGACCGTGCTCGGGAAGCAAGCTACTCCTGTAGGCACGTTACACGGAGCGGCAGGCGGCGGCACAATAGCGAGTGTTATTGTCGCGATGAACTCGTCGTCGCTCGAGTAGATGTCGAGGCGGACGAGGCTTTGCTGCTTACCGTCAGGGTCGTACACCCGCAGCGCTTGTCGAAAACGAGCATCGGTCGGTACATCGAATAGCTGAAGAGTCGTTGTGAACAGCTCCGATTCTCGTACGACAGGAATCTCGGTACCCCACGTCAGCGCCTGTCGCGACACATCCTGAATCCCCAATGAGAACGACAATTTCTCGACGAATTCACGCTTCGCATAGAGCAGGATGCCCGGCGGGCCGCCCACGTCCGGTTGAAACAGCAACGGCTCATGTCGACTCTCCGCTGGAACAACCGGGATTGGCGGACACGAGGGAAACTGGCAGCCGCTATCAAGCGGAAAGAAGTCCGGTACGAGAGGGTTCGGATCGAGAGCTACGGCGTTTCCGTTGTACATTGAGAATCGCGACTCCCACATCGATCCGTAAGCCCCAGGGGTCGGTCGATTGACGACAGGAAGAAGCAGAGTCTCAAACACCGCAGGATCCACCGCGCTAGCCGCGCCGACATCGCAGCCGCCGAACAAAGCAACGATCACGGCGAGAATCGCGGAAAACTTCATGGGAGACACCCGTGCCTATACACGATCTTGTTGTTTCCTGTCACCGGGTCGATGGCCTGCGAGGTCTGTGTGGCGTTGGTCTGAAGTTGCTGCCACAAGGTGTCGGGCGACCACGACGGGTTGGTCTCGCGCATCAGTGCAACGACACCCGTGACCAGGGGTGCGGCAAAGGAAGTGCCCGACTTGGATTGCGCGAGGGTTCTATACGCATCGTTGCTGAGTATGTGGGCACTCTTGATGTTATGGGAGGGAGCCCAGATGTCGACCGTCGGACCAAAGTTCGATCCATAGTTAACAGGTGTTCCATCGTTGAGGGCCTCCGGCAAGCAAAGCTCTCCAGTGTACGTCGGGCACTGCCAACGAACATCGCCCGCGGTCACGCCACCAACGGAGATCACTCTCCCGGTGCTCGGATGATACGCAGCGTTGGAGTACGCGAGGCGCGCTGGCGTCGTGTTGTTCCACTGCGTTCCCTGGTTGTTTGCAGACACGATGATCGGTATACCTTTCCATACCTTGCCGTCAGGGGTCGTGCCGTCGAGCACCAACCTGTTGATCACGTGTTCAATCGCTGCCGCTTGACATCCTAGGTCGTTTAGAGTGGTGCATACGCCACCACATTGTAAATCCGCGCCATCCATTAGACCGTCGCAATCATTATCCACGCTGTCATTACAGAGCGAGCCACTTTCACCCTCAGCGATGCGTGAGGTGCAGTGAGTCGTTGTGGTGCGCCGATACGTGCTCATGTTCACGACGGCCAAGCGCTGTTGCGCCCCGTAGTACCGGTAGGGATTCGAAGGACTCCGAATCCAATCAAGGCCAAAATTCAGGTGTTCGTACGTCCCAGCAGCATTGCAGTTCAACACGCGAACGGGAACGAGAGTAGCGTTCTTGGCCACGCCGACCGTCTTGCCAGCAGCAATGGAGGCAACGGACGTACCGTGGCCACCATTGAGGCTCGGAGAGGGGGGGCCACCGCAAGGCAGCGTGCCTTTGTCGTTGCCGGGAGAAGGATACACACAGTCGTCCGCGAAACAGACGCCATCGACTACTCGCGAAAGACCAGGGGTGACCTGACTCTCAAATTCCACGTGAGTCCTCAGAATGCCGGTGTCCACGACATAGACATGCACATCCGTAGCGAGCGAGCAGTACTTGTACTGGTCGTCGCCGCTTGCGATGGCGTCTCTCTGGTCGATACGATCCAGATTGTACAACTCGTCGTTGCTGGGAAGGGGTTGGGTTAGTGAGATCTCGACGTATCCGTTCTCCTCGACCAGCAGGACCTCGGCCTCCGCCGCGAGTCGCTCGGCCTGCTTCTCGGTCATGTTCACGGAGAATCCGTTTGCGGTTCCCTGCATCACTCGACGGACCGAGCCCGTGTACCGATTAGCCAATATCGCGGCTCGTGAGGAGAGCTCGCTCATCGGAATGTCGTCACGGAGAAGCACGAGGTATTCATCTTTGATGGGATTCGCCGCCTTGCGGATTCGTCCGGTGCCCGCGAACAACGGCAAGGCAAGGAGGATAGTCAATGTCAACAGTATGCAACGTTTCATGATTAGCTCCAAGAATGGCGCCGCGCGTTGCTCCTTGCAGATACGACGAGCCTCCGTGAGGCGCGTCGTACGACGGTGATGTCTAAGCTGACGAAATTGCAGTTGGGGTTGCCTGGCCGCGTGCGGTTGTCCTCCTGCTTGCGTTTGTTAGTGTATGAAGGTCGAGATAGGCTAAGGATGCTAGTGGTCGTCTGTCTAGGGACACTTCGTGCGCCGGTACTCGCTGGACGTCATGCCCGTTGCACGACGAAAGCCGCGATGGAACGATCGCGTGCACGAAAACCCACACGAACTCGCGATCGCGCGCAACGAAAGGCTCGTGGAGCGCAACAACTCCATCGCCCGAGCCAACTGCGCACGCTTGAAGAGCGCTCCCGGCGGCGCACCATGCAATCGCGCAAACCGCCGCGTAAAACTCCAGGACGACACACCTAGCCGCCGCGACAACTCCACAACCTGCGGGACTTCATGAACGGCCAGACATTCACGCAAGTACGACTCCACGACCGGCAACAGCGACTCCATGAGGGGGGCCTCCCATGAAAACTGCACTCACCTACAGGAGTGGTCGGAAACGACCAAACCCCTACCCCCCAAGAGAAAAAATGTCGGCCCGCGACGGAGGGAGTCCCGGGACTCCCCCGTTCCACTCCCCGAGTTTCGACTTCCGCTTATCCTCCCGGGGAGCGAAAGGACGCCAGCCAAGCTGACGACGAAACGGATCGTTTCCATCCACCTCTCCGTTCTCCCCGACCACGCAAAGGGGAACGCGGCGTGCTACCAATGCAGGGGCGCCCTTTCAAGCTTCGAAAGAAGTATGGCGGGAACACAGATTCGATGGCCGCGGCGCTGAGCGTTTGGCGCGCGGCGTCTTCCCGGGGCTTTGGGGTGATCAAATCCGAACCGGGCGGGCGGCCTGTGGCAGGCGTTCGACGCCAAGTCATGGCGCTGCTATCGTGAGGAGGGCGGTTCGAACGTCGTCCCGGTCTCCCAACCATCTCTCCATTCTCAATTCAGCCCCTCACCCAGCTCCCGAAACAGCCTCTCGTACGCATCCGTCACCGCGTCCCAGTCGAAGCGCCGCGCTCGCTCCCGGCATCGCTCGCGCCAGGGATCCAACGCTTCCGGTTCCTCGAGCATCCGTCCCAGCACCCGGGCCAGCGGCTCCCGATCGCCGAACGTGAAGTAGCGGATCGCCTCGCCTCCGACCTCGCGATTCTCGGGCGTGTCGAGCGCCAGCACGGCGCCCCCCGAGGCCATCGCCTCGATCAGGGCGGGATGGGTCCCGCCGACGCCCGTCGCCTGGACGTACGCGAGCGCGTTGCGCTGGAGCGTCCGGTAGTCGGGGCCGTAGATTCCCCCGGTGAGCATGATTCGCGGATCGCTCGCGGCGACGTCTCGCAGCTCGGCGATCAGGCTGGCGGAGTAGGGCGCGTCGCCGACCATCACGAGCGGCGCCACCGATCGAACCTCGCGATAGGCGCGAGCCACCTCGAGCGGATGATTCTCCGGCTCGAGGCGCGAGACGTAGAGGACGTAGCCGCGCGACGCTACGCCGAGGCGTGCCAGCACGTCGCTGTCCGATTCGTCGGGGAACCCCGCGCCGTACGCGATGATGTCCGTCTTCGCCTGGTGCTTCTCGCGGTAGTAGTCGGCGATGACCTGCGCGTCGGCGACGACGCGGTCGGCGAACATCACCGACATCGCCTCCCCGCCGAGGTAGACGAAGCGCCCGAGCACGTTCCACTTCTTCCGCATCCGCTCGATGCCGTCGACGTTGATGGCCGTCGGAATGCGCATGGCGGCGAGCAAAGGGAGGACGAACGCGTTGGCGGCGTTGCAGACGAGGACCGCGTCGTATTGCCGCCCTAACGCGTCGACTGCCGAGAGCGCCGCGTGGCTCACGGTCTCGAGGTACTTCGAGCGAATCGCCGGGAGATCGATCCGGCGAACGCCGTTCCACTCCCGCGGCTCGCCCGGGTAGAGGCTGGCGCGGCAGTAGACCGTGACGCGATGGCCGCGCGCGACGAGTCGCGCGCCTAACTCGCCGGCAAAGGTCTCGAACCCGCCCTAGCGCGGTGGGACGCCGCGCGTCCCGAGGATCGCGATGGAAAGTGCTCTGCGGTCGTCACGCATCAGTCGAACCAGCGGGCGAGATCGCGATCCTCGACGCGGCGGCGGCGCTGAATCTCCGAGCGCTTCGCGAGGATCGACGCGCGATTCTTCCACAACCAGGTGAACGCGGGAAGCGAGCTCCGTTCGATCGTAAGCGCAGCGCCGGCGACCACGAGGTCGCGGGGGATCTCGAACAGCGCGTTGCGCACGGCGAGACCGGACCCTTCGTTCTTCAGCCGCAGCAGGAAGCGGTTCTTCACCGAGTGCATGTTGACCTCGGGCGGGAGGCTGGCGCGGACTTCCGGCGTGACGCGGCGGACGTGCCACGCCGTCGCCGCCTGCGCGCAGAGCGCCTTCCACCCGAGGAGCTGCCCGCGCCACGCGAGGTCGGCATCCTCGCGGTATGTGAAGAAGTCCTCGTCGAACGCCTGGCCGAAGACACTCACGTCGTCGAGAAAAGCTCTCCGGTACACCGCGGCGGCGCCCGAGACGCCGAAAACCTCGACATCACTCGGTCCCGCGCCCCGATCGGGCTCGCCGGCCCCGATGTCGAGATGCCTCCCGCTGCGCGTCATCCGGATGCCGAGAGAATCGACGACCGGCGTCGGGGCGATCGCATCACCGTCGCCTCGGAGCAGCCGGCCGGTCGCCGCGCCGAACTGGCGCCCCGCGCGATCCAGCGCCGCGGCGCTCTCTTCGCAGTAGCGCGAGCCGAGAAACACGTCGGGGTTCAGCAGCAGCACCAGCTCCGCTCGCGTGGCGGCAATCCCCTGGTTCGCGGCGGCCGCGAAGCCGGTGTTGGTCGAGTTGCGGATCACCGTCGCGGAGGGCAGGAGCGCCGCGGCGAGCTCGGCGCTCCCGTCCGACGACGCGTTGTCGACGACGACGATCTCCGCAGGGGCGAGGCTCTGGGAGGCCACACCTTCGGCGCAGCGGCGCAGGTAACGCGCGCTGTTCCAGGTAATGACTACGATCGCGAGGCGTCGTTCCATCGCACCCATGCCGATCGAATCACGCGGCCATATGCCGCGAGCGTGTGGCGCCGGCCCGCCTCGGCCGAAAGGCCCGCGATCACGGCGGCGGCGCGCATGCCCATCCCCGCGATGATGAACCAGCGAAGCCGTTCACGCTCGTCGCTCGTGAGCCACTTCTCCGCGTAGCGCCACAGATTCCGGTACCAGGTCTCGACGAATTCGCCTGACTGCATCTCCACGAGCGACGCGCCGCCGTGGTGTGTCGCCCGCGCCGACGGAACGAAGAGTATCGCTCTCCCCGCTTCCGCGATCCGTTTGCAGTAGTCGACGTCCTCGAACCAGGCGGGAGCGAATCGCTCGTCGAGCGGGCCGAGCAGGTCGAAGATCTCGCGTCGCAGCAGCAGCGCCGCGCCCGCCGGCTGCTCGACCGGCTGCTCCACGCCGATATCGAGATCGCGGCATCGGTATCGATCGATCTCCGCGTCGCTGCCGAACAGCCGCTCCGTGAGG
>JAMPYE010000496.1 GCA_023700825.1 Thermoanaerobaculia bacterium
CGAGCCACTCCTCGCGCGTCTTGGCGAGGCCGGATTCGACGCACCGGGCGCGACGGAGCTCGCCTCGCGCAGGCTCGTCTTCGACCGGGGCGGGATCGAGTGGATCCTCGTGAAGGACGCGGACGTTCCCGTTTACGTCGAGCAGGGAGCCGCAGACGCCGGCATCGCGGGGCTGGATCAGCTGCTCGAGCAGAGCCCCGACGTGCTGGAGCCGCTCGCGCTCGACCTCGGGCGCTGCAGCCTGATGCTGATCGCCGCGCCCGGCGTCGTACCGCTGGCGTCGATCGCGCGTCCCGTGGTTGCGACAAAGTACCCGCGATTCACCCGCGGATGGTTGATGCGCCGGGGAGTGGCGGCGGAGGTCGTGGCGCTCGCCGGGTCGGTGGAGCTCGCGGCCGTGCTCGGCCTTGCGCCCTACATCGTCGATCTCGTCGAGACGGGCACGACGATCCGCGTGCACGGCCTCGAGCCGGTCGAGACGATCGCCGAGATTACCCCTCGTCTCATCGTCAATCGGGAAGCGTTCCGGCTCGATCCGGTGCGGGTGCGCCAGCTCGTGTCGCGGGTGTCTGCGCTGGCGACGGGTGAAGCAGTGAAGGAGATGGCATGCGAATCATCGAACTGAACGAAGGGGCGAGCGCAGAGTGGCTCACGTCACTCGAACGGGCGCGAATAAGGAACGCCGCAGAGGCGCGCGAAATCGCGACGGCGATTCTCTCGCGCGTGCGGTCGGGTGGCGACGCCGAGGTCGCGAAGCTGCTCCTTGAGCTGGACGGCGTCGAGATCGTGCCGCGGTCGCTCGTCGTGAGGCCTGGCGAAGGACGCGCGGAGCCGGAGCTCGAATCGGCGATCGATCTGGCGATCTCGCGTATCGAGTCGTTTCACCGCGTGCAGAGAAGCTGTCCATCATCGAACGGCGAGACGACGGAGCTTCGCCAGGAGGCGTTTCCGCTCGGCCGGGTCGGCATCTACGTACCTGGCGGCAAGGCGGTGTATCTCTCGACGCTGATCATGTGCGCGATCCCGGCGCGGATCGCGGGCGTCGGGGAAATCGTCGTGGCGACGACGCCGCGCGTGGCCGCCCGCGAAGAGTTCCAACTCGTCTGCACGAAGCTCGGCGTCACCGAGGTCTATCGCTGCGGGGGCGCGGCCGGAATCGCAGCGCTCGCGTATGGGACGGAGTCGCTGCGCCGCGTCGACAAGGTCGTCGGGCCGGGGAACCGCTTCGTCGCGGCGGCGAAGGAGCTGGTGCGCGACGTCGTTGGAATCGACCTTCCCGCGGGACCGAGCGAGATCGTCGTCGTTGCCGACGAGACGGCCGACGCGACACTGATCGCGGCAGACCTGCTCGCGCAGGCCGAGCACGGGGCCGACTCGCTCGCGGTGTGCGTCACGACCAGTCGCGCGCTTGGCGAAGAGGTCGCGGTCGAAGTCGATCGTCGCCTCGCCGCCGGCGCAGAGGGCGCGCGCGCGGCGATCGAAGCATTCGGCGGGGTCTTCCTGGTCCCATCGATCGACGAGGCCGCGGCGCTTGCCGGCGCGATCGCGCCGGAACATCTCTCGGTGCAGGTCCGCGACGCCTCGCGCGTGGTCGACCGCGTCCGGAACTGCGCGGCGATCTTCGTCGGCGCGCACTCCGCCGTCGCCCTCGGTGACTACGTCGCCGGATCGAATCACGTACTCCCGACGGCTGGCGCGGCGCGATTTTCCTCATCGCTGGGCGTCTCCGATTTCATGCGTCGGCGCACGATCGTCACGCTCTCCCGGAAGACCGTCGAGGCGATCGGCCCGGCGGCCGTCACGCTCGCCGAGTTCGAAGGGCTCCCGCTACACGCGGAATCGGTGCGCGCGCGGTCTGGTGTCCGCTCCGCCGTTGCAGCTGAATCACGCAGTCTGGAGATCGTCCGATGAACGCCGAAGAGATTGCGCTCGAAACGCGCGCCATGACAGGAACCGACTTCGTAAGGGAGGCCGTGCGCGCGATGTCCGCGTACACGCTCGAGCCGCGCGTGGCGCGCGACAAGCTCGACCAGAACGAGGGAGCGTTCGACCTCCCCGGGGATCTGAAGAGCGAGATCGTGCAGAGGGTTCTGGGCCGGCGGTGGAACGTCTACCCCGATTTCGAGGCACTCGAGCTTCGCGAAGCGATCGCGCGGCGTGCCGGCCTGACGCGGGAGAACGTGCTGGTCGGCAACGGGTCGAACGAACTGCTCATGATCGCAATGGCGACGCTCGTGGCGCCGGGTCGCCGGGTCGTCATCCCGACGCCCACCTTCCCGCTCTACGAGAAGCTCGCGGTGATTTTCGGCGGAGAGGTGGTCCGCGTCGAGGTCGATCCGCGCACCGGCCTGCTGCCCCTGCGCGCGATGCTGAGCGCTGCAGCGGGCGGAGGGGAGCCCGCGCTCGTCGTCGCCTGCTCGCCCAACAACCCGACCGGCGGAGTCCTCGCGCCGGGGGATCTCGACGCCCTTCTCGCGAGCGGCGCGTTCGTGCTGCTCGATCGCGCCTACGGCGAGTTCTGGGACGACGGCGCGCCCGCGCCTTCCGACCGTCTCGTGACGCTATCCACCTTCTCGAAGGCATGGGGGCTCGCGGGGCTGCGGATCGGATGGCTCGAATCCACCCCGGAGCTCTGCGGCGAGATGCGCAAGGTGAAGCTCCCGTACAACCTGAACGTCTTCAGCCAGGAGGCCGCGCTGGTCGCGCTCGAGAACGAGCCTCTGATGCGAGCGCGGGTCGAGGAGACGCTGCGCGAGCGTGCCCGGGTGATCTCTCGTCTCGCGTCGATGCGGGACCTCGAAATCTTTCCGAGCCGGGCGAACTTCGTCGCGTTCCGTGTCGCGGGCGACGCCGACGCGCTCTTTGCCGGGCTCGCGGAGCGCGGCGTGCTGATACGGAACGTATCGAGGTATCCCGGGATGAGCCGCTGCCTTCGGGTCTCGATCGGCACCACCGAACAGAACCAGCGTTTCCTCGACGCCATCGCGGACGCACTGGCCGGCGGCAGCGACCGGTCGGCGAGATGACACGGCCACGAAGGACGACGACGATGAACAGAACCTCCACGATCCGCCGCACGACGAAGGAAACCGAAGTCTCCGTCACGCTCGATCTCGACGGTGCGGGGCCGTCGAGCCTCGACACTCCGGTCGGCTTCCTGACGCACATGCTCGACGTGATCTCGCGCCACGGGCGCGTCGAGATGAGCGTAGAGGCGAAGGGGGACGTCCACATCGACTACCACCACACGGTCGAGGACGTCGGCCTCGTTCTCGGAGAGGCGTTCCGCGTCGCGCTGGGAGACAAGCTGGGCATCCGGCGCTTCGGTCACGCCTACGTGCCGCTCGACGAGGCGCTGGCCCGCGTCGTCGTCGACTTCGCGGGGAGGCCGTTCCTGGTCTTCGAGGCGCCGATCGACAAGGAGATGCTGCTCATCCACCGCGACTTCCCGTTCGCCCTCGTCGAGGAGTTCTTCAAGTCGTTCGCGAACGCGTGCGCCTGCAACATTCATGTCGATCTGATCCGCGGCCGCAACGGGCACCACGCCGCGGAGGCGATCTTCAAGGCCTTCGCGATCGCGCTGCGCGAGGCGAAGGAAGTTGTGGGCACGGACGTGCCGAGCACGAAGGGGGTGCTGTGAGGAGTTGTTAGTTATTAGTTGTTAGTTGTTAGACAGGTGTTGATGGTTGCGCGTATTTCGTTCTTCATTACCGGCTCTCGACTATTGACCTTGTTTGGCTGTGGGGGGGTGTTTCTGACGACTTCGCC
>JAMPYE010000497.1 GCA_023700825.1 Thermoanaerobaculia bacterium
CGGCGCGAATCGTTTCGCAATCTCTGCGGCGGCACGTACGGCGTCGGCAGACCCCACGGACGTACCCCCGAACTTGAACACCCTGATCGGCGGCATGATCGGGGATTCTAGGGGATTTCGGATTTCGGATTTCGGATTTCGGATATGGACTTCAAACCCGGAAGCGCGCCGCCCCAAGGTCGGCGCACCCGTAGCGTCTCCGTACTACTGCCCTGCGCCGCGCAGCGACGAGCGCCCTTAGCCCCCGGTTGAAGATCGGGGGCATCGACGCTCCCCAAAGCAACGCGCCTCGTCGCGACGCGTTGCTTGCTTTGACCTGTCACCTTTGGCCTCTGGCCTGCCGCTCACCCGATCGGCGTAACGAAGATCCAGACGCTGCCGGCTCCGAAGCGGCTGAACACCATCCTGATACGGACGTGCTTCGCTCCCTGGGGGAAGCGAAAGACGAAGTCGAAGACCTCGTCGAGCTCGCGGCGGCGTACCCCTTCTTCGAACGCGCCGAAGAAGGCGCGAACGCGAGTGCACGGGGCGACGTCGCGGAAAAAGTTCTTTCCGACGACCTCGGAGCGATCGCGCCCCGCGAAGTTCTCTTCGTACCGGTTGTACTTCAGGACGTTCCCGCTCTCGTCGAGCTGGATCGCCCCGAACGGAAGGTCGTCGATCTCCTCGGAGGACATCCGCCCGACCTCGTCCTTGATCCTGTCGAGCTCCAGCTCGATTCTCTGCACGCTCATCGATTCTCTCCGCTCGTCAATGCTTCTCTTCCACGAAAACCCACACCGTATCGGTCGCCGCGCTGTAGAAGAGAGTCACGCGCACGTTCCGCGATATTGGCTTGAATGCAAACACGTAGTCGAACGACACGTGAAGGTCGCCCTTCTCGATGCCCTCGGCAAAACGCCCGTGGAACTCCTGCACGTTCGTGCACGGAGCCACCTCCAGGAAAAAGTTCCGGCCCACTGTGTCGGGGGCGCGGCGGTTCGACAGGTTCGCCTCGTACTCGTTGAACTGCAGAATCGTCCCCGCCCTGTCGAGCTGGATGGCGCCGAATGGGAGCCCGTCGAGCTGCTGTGCGCTGAAAGCGTCCACTTCTCCGATCACCTGGCGAGGAATCTCGATTCGTGATGCGCTCATCTCCATCACTGGGCCTCCTCCGGTCTGTCGAAGTGCCAGCCCTGTCCGAGCTCCACCCCGAGGTCCACGAGCACGCGGTGCTCGTTCTCGTTTTCGATTCCCTCCGCGATCACGCGGGCGCCGAGCTCGTGCGCGGCGGCGGTGATCGCGGAGACCACGGCGCGCTTGCGCCGGTCACGGTCGATCGACGCGATGAAGAAGCGGTCGATCTTCGCGAAGTCGGGCTCGGTCTCGACGAGGCGCCGCAGCCCCGACGCCCCCTCGCCGAGATCGTCCACGGCGAGACCGAATCCGAGCGCGCGAAGCTCCTTGATGGCGTGGAGAAGGTCGGCGTTCGATCCCGCCGAGTGCTCGACGATCTCGAAGACGATCTCGCCGGGGCGGCGCGTCGATTCCTTCGCCATCTCGCCGACGACTCCCCAGAACTCCCGGTAAGACACGATCGTCCGCGGATGCACGTTGATGAACAGTTTCGTCGACGTGGTCACCCGGCTCGCGCGGCGCACGCAGTGCGTGTCGAGCCGCTCGACCATGCCCATCGTCGCCGCCATCGCGAAGGCGAGCGGCGGGCTCTCGAACGGAACGCCGCGTGGGCCTCGCATCAGCGCCTCGTGCCCGATCACGTTCAGGCCGTTCCGGATTTCCCGGATCGGGTGAAGGAGCGTGCGGATCTTCTCCGGGCCGAGGAGCGCGTCGAAGATCTCCTCGCGCCGGTCGGCGACGACGGCATTGAAGGGCATTAGTTCTCCCGGACGAAGACCCAGCCCTGCTGCGTGTTCTTGCTGTAGAAGAGCGTGACCGTCACGTCGCGCGGCGCCATCTTGAAATCGAACTTGTAGGGGAACACCGCGTGCAAGTCGCCCTTCGCAACACCTTCGCGGTAACGGCCGGCGAACGCCTGGACGTTGGTGCAGGGAGCGACCTCCGCGAAGAAGTTCTTGCCGATCACCTTGTTGGGATCGCGTCCCGTGAGCTTCGCCTCGTACTGGTTGAAGCTCAGAATCGTGCCGTCCTTGTCGAGCTTGATCGCTCCGAACGGCAGCTTGTCGAGCTTCCGTTCGTCCATCGCCCCGACTTCTTCGATCTGGTGGATCTTGAAACCTTCGGACGTCGTGGCGGGCTGGTTCAGCGGCATGGGCTTCCTCCTGGTGGTCTCGTCGACCGTCGGAGCGGGCGACATCAGGTTGAATATTTGCGGAGGGATCATCGGGATCTCCTCTGCACGCTTCCACGAATCTGACTGAAACTCTTCTAAACCAATACGATTACATCACTTAGAGGCTTGACTCGAAGGTTGGCCTTCGATTCTGTTGTGTCTCGCACTATGGCCGTTTTGAACGATTATATTGCGTCAACTTATTCCACAACTCGGCGAAAACCAAAGATTCGGCCATATCGCGGGCGGAATCGGGAGAGATGTGACGTCGATGCCGTGTCGCGCGCCCGGGACTCGTGGAAGCGCGACGGAGGATGGTCCTGGCTAGAACGTCACGCGCGCGCCGAGTTGCACGAGTCGCTGCTCGCCTTCGAGCGGATCGCCCGCATAGGCGTGCGCGCTCCCGGAGCCGTCGAACCGAGCGGGATTGCCGGAGTCGAAAAGGTTGTAGATCTCTCCGACGAGCTCGATCCCGAGATCCTCGCCCATGCGGAACTGCTTCGAGATGCGCAGGTCGACCTGAGAGAAGCTCGCGCCGCGCGCGTCGTTGACGTGTTTCGTGCCAGGCGCCAGATCCGACAGGTAGCCGTCCCCGTCGAGATCCTCGCCCGCAAGTCGGGTGTAAGGAAGCGCCGAACGAAAGCGAATCGCGCCGGAGACGCTGAGATCCCGCGGCGAACGATAGCTCGCGGTGAGCGTCGCTCGGTGCCGCGCGTCGCTGTCGATCGGGCCGAAGCACATCGCGCAGCGCGGATTGAGTGCATCGACCGACGCGTCCGCCGAGGTCAGAAGATCGGGCTGAAACGCGGAGTCGAGCAGGCGCTCGCCGCCCGCTCCGGCGAGCACGTTGCCTTCGGATCGCGACAGCGTGTAGAAGAGCCGCAGGTCGAGCTTGCCCGTGAGCCGCGCCCTGACGGCGACATCGAGCGCGTCGTAGTCGACCTCCCCGTCACCCATCCAGAGCCGGAAGTCGCCGAACTTCGAGAAGCGCCGGCCGGGCTGCGCGGCACCGTTTGCGTCGAGCCGCGGGTTGGCCTCGAAGCGGTATGGCACGTCGCGGTAGCGGATCGTCGTCGCGTCAATCGAGACTCCGATGAGTCCTTCGAATTCGGCCGCGTACCCGAGCGAGGCGCGCGTCGCCTTCATCGTCGCGATCGTCGGCGACGCAACGTCCGAGGGTACCAGGCTCTGTGGGCCCGGCGGCCGTGAGCCCGGCGGCAGCTCGCTCGGCGGCAGAGGATCGCCCGGTTGGAAGAGCGATCCATCGGGGTTCCTGATTCCGTCGGGATCGTAGCTCGAGTAGCTCGTTCCCCACGCTCCACGCGAGGCGATCGCCGGATAGAGAATCGTCGACGCTGCGCGCCCCGGGTCGTGGAACACGCCCCATCCGCCTCGAACGAGCGCCGTGCCGGCGGCGGAGAGGTCGTACTCGAACCCGAAGCGCGGCCCCCAGTTGTC
>JAMPYE010000498.1 GCA_023700825.1 Thermoanaerobaculia bacterium
ATCGACGGCGCGCGCCCGATCGACTACGTCGCCGAGCCGCTCACGCTGCTGCAGGGCGACGAGCCTCTCGGCGAGAGCGTCGAGCGGGCGCTCGGCCGCTTCGCCGCGATCGAACCCTCCGCGATCCGCGGAATGCGCGCGGGCAGCGTCTACTACCCCTCTCCCGGCGGCATCCGCGAGGAAGTCCGCTCGGTCTTCGTCGAGATCGAGCCGCTCGTCGTGCATCGTCCGCTCGCCTCGCTCTCCGGGTTCACCACGTCGGGCGTGGTTCGCTCGATCGATGCGCAGCAACTCCTTCGCGCGGCGCAGGTCGGCGGGCTTCCCGACGCGCGCCTCGAGATGAACGTCCACGAGATGCTGCGAAGGCTCGGGATCCCGCACGGCGCCTGGATCGGAGAGACGATCGTGCTTCCCGATTCCGCGCCGCCCGCGGCGAGCTCGATCGACGCGCTGCGTCGCCGCGACGCGCGGCGCCTCTTCTCTCGGGTGCCCGCCTCCTCGTCGAGCGGCTTTCTCTCGATCGAGTGCGCGCGGTTCCGCGAGGTCGGCGCATCGGGAGAGACTCTCTTCGAACGGGCGCTCGAATTCGTCGTCCCCCGCACGCTCAGCGCGAACAGCGTGGCCGTCGCGCTGCTCCGACGCGCGGGCGACGAGGTCTTCATCGCAGTCGACGACGACGACCTCCCGGCGGCGCAGTCGTTCAACGGCAGCAGCGAACTGCTCGTCGCGCCAGCGTGGCGCCTGCCGTTCGAGATCGCGTCGCCGCGGGCGATGCACTCGTGGGTGCTCGAGCGGATCGACGACGAATACGGTCTCAGCGGCACGGCGGTCCGGGATCTCGGAGGCCGCTACCACCCGACGCCAGGCCTGACACCCGAGGCGGTGTATCCGCTCGCGATCGCGGTGGAGGAGCTTCGTGAGCGGCCGGCAAACCTGCACTGGGTGTGTCTGCGCGAGCTCGTCGCGGCAGAGGCCGACATGCTCGACGGCCACCTACGCGTCGTCGCCTTCCGCGCCGCTCACGCGCTAGGGCTTCTCGGGTGAGGTTGCGTTGGCTCTCGTAGTTTCCGCGTCGAGCACGGGTCCCCTTAACCTCGGCGCGCGGCTCCCTCCGGCCTGTGTGGCGCAGGCACTCCTGCCTGCGCGCGACGCGAAGCGTCGCCCGTTTCGGTTCGGGTAGGGAGAACGGGCGACCCGGCGGGTCGCCCCTACGAAAGCACGGCGGATTTTCCTGCGGCATTCTCGGATTCGCGTTCCGCGTTTCGCGTTTCGCGTTTCGCGTTCCCCGTTTGACTTGCCGTATCCTTTCCGCATGAAGATCGTCGCACCGCACCGGGTACGCCGGACCTACCGGCAGCACATCGTCGCCCCGCCCGAAAAGGTCTTCCCGCTTCTCTGTCCGGTTCGGGAGAGCGAGTGGGTTCAAGACTGGGATCCGGTCCTCGTCGTCAGCACTTCCGGCGTGGCCGAGCCCGACTGCGTGTTCGTCACCTCGGACCGCGGGCGGGAGGCGATCTGGATCGTGACGCGCCTCGACGAAGCGTCGTGGACGATCGAGCTCATGAAAGTGACACCGGGTGTCACGGTAGGCCACATCACCGTTAGGCTCGCAGCCGAGCCTGGAGGCACGGCCGCAGACGTCACCTACCAGCACACCGCGCTCAGCGACGCGGGCCGCAACTTCGTCGACCGGTTCACGGAGGAGTTCTACGAGGCCTTCATGAAGGAGTGGGAGGCCTCGATGAACCACTTCCTGACGACCGGCGAGCTGCGACGGGTCGAAGAGTGAGCAGGACCGTCGCCTCGGGGACACGCCATGAGTCGGTGATCGATTCGCCGGTCGGCCCGCTGCTGCTCGTCGCCACGGAAGACGCGCTGACGAGGATCGACTTCGGCGGAGAGAGCGGCGGGCGGGGCGAGACCGGGCGCGCGCCGATTCTCGCGCTCGCGAAGCGGGAGCTGGGCGACTACTTCCGCGGGAAGCTGCGCGAGTTCACCGTCCCGCTGGCGCCGGAGGGGACTGCATTTCAGCGCGACGTGTGGAACGCGCTGCTCGCGCTGCCCTTCGGAGCGACGACGACCTACGGGGAGATCGCGCAGCGGATCGGGCGGCCGGCTGCGGTGCGGGCGGTAGGCGCCGCGAACGGCGCGAACCCGATCCCGATCATCATCCCTTGCCATCGCGTGATCGGCCGCGACGGCTCGCTCACCGGCTACGGCGGAGGGATCGCGATCAAGCAGTTCCTGCTGCGGCTGGAGGGAGTCCGGGTTCGCGAGGTAAGCGACGAGCGGCAGCCTGCGCTCTTCGACCTGTGACCGCAAGCGAAGCCGGGTAGCGAAGGCCTCTGGCCTCAGCCATGACGCGCGCGATCTCCAGGCACGCAAGGTGTCTCGCCTTGCTCGGGCTACGCGAATTGCGCGAGTCGCACGGCGTGAAAGTCGGGCATTCGATCAGCAGTGGGCGACGACGAATCTCCCCTTGCCCTGGGCCTTCACCTCGTACATCGCGTCGTCCGCGAGCTTGAGAAGCACCTCGACGTCGGACGGAGGCACATGAAACGACGCGAACCCGATCGTGGCTCCGAAGTCCGTCCCGGGATATTCGGCGGCCAGCACCTGGATCTTTTCGAGGATTCTCGAGCCCACCGTGTCGCACGTCGTCTCGCCCGGGTTGACGATCGCGACGACGAACTCGTCGCCGCCGATGCGTGCCACGAGGTCGATCGCACGCACGCTCTCGGTCAGGACGCCCGCCGTGCGGCGGAGAACCCGGTCGCCCTCGTCGTGCCCGAAGGCGTCGTTGATCCGCTTGAAGTTGTCGAGATCCAGGTAGGCGACGGCGATCGCCCCGCCTTCGCGCTTCGAGCGGAGCAACTCCCTCGACAGCGTCTCGCGAAACGCGCGACCGTTCGCCAGCCCGGTCAGCGCGTCCGTGCGCGCGAGGCCGGCTTCGTTCGCGAGCGCGGCGTTGAGCCTGCCGTTCAGCTCGTCCAGCTGGTCGCGATCGCGGCGGATCAACGCGACGAACACACCGAGGGCGACGAAGGTGACGATCCGGGTGAACGAGTTCCAGTAGATGATCGAGGTTGGTTGCTGGGCCTGCAGGAGGGCCACCGTCGTGAGCGACACACCGGAGGCGAGCGCGGTGACCGTCCCGGGCAACACACCGGTAAGCCAGGCCGCGGCGACGATCGGGATGTAGTAGAGGAGAGACATCGCCACCGGGCCGGTAGCCCAGTCGACGACCCCGACGAGCGCGATGAGCGGCAGAGCGACCGCCAGCAGGATGGGGGGCGAGACGCGTCGGGTGGACAGGGCGAGCGGTGCCATTCCGGGACCTATTCTCTCATCCCGGATCGCCCGCCACCCAGCTGCCCTTCGCGGGAAATACAAACGCCACCCATCCCGTTCTCCGGCGCGGCGGTTGACACCTCCGGGCTTCGCCCGTATCGTGCAGCCTCCGCGGGGGTTGCCCCCGGCGAAGAAGCTCCTTGAAGTCTCGGATCCGGGCCGGTAGCTCAGTGGTAGAGCAGTTGGCTTTTAACCAATTGGTCGCAGGTTCGATCCCTGCCCGGCTCACCAGGAGACCGAACGAAGAATCGAGAATGCAGAATTGAGAATCGAGAGAGGTTCGGAAGTTCCACCCGCTTTTCTCTCTCGATTCTCAATTCTCGAATTCTCCGCTCCTTCTCACGTCCCCATCGTCTAGTGGCCTAGGACACCGCCCTTTCACGGCGGCGACACGC
>JAMPYE010000021.1 GCA_023700825.1 Thermoanaerobaculia bacterium
CGGATCGAGCGTGAGTCCTGCGCGCAGAGGGCCTCACGTCGAGCACGAACAGCGCGGCGATCTCGAGCTCGATCGGACCGACCCGGAGCGCGAGTGCACTGCCTAACGTCTTACGAAACGGCCCATGGACTCGAGACTCAAGGTGCGGCGCTGATGCCCGCTTCGAAGGGCCGGTGTGAGGTTCGTGCCGCCAGGCAGATGCAGTCCGAGAATGCGGCCCCGATCCCGCGGAGCAGGTCGCTCGCGACGCGTGCGTCGCGGGGCCGCCTGCCAGGCAGCCCACTCCACGAAACGACCGGTTCCTCGAAACGCCGCCTGAGGCAGGGATCCAGGGCGCGGAAATCCCCGACTCCGGACCCGGCCAGCGGAAGCATGGGGAATAGCGCCGAGCCGGCAACGCCTTGAAGGCGCGCGTGGGCACCGGTCACGACTCTTACGCCGCGCTTCGGGTCGCGCCTTTCCGGTCGCTCATCGTCAACCGGTTCTGTCTCACGCTCGCGCTGCAGATCCAGGCGGTCGTCGTCGGCTGGCAGGTCTACGAGCGCACGCGCGATCCTCTCGCGCTCGGCTTCATCGGGCTCGCCGAGGCCTTGCCGTTCATCGGACTGGCACTCTTCGCCGGACACGTCGCCGACAGAAAGGACCGCCGCCGCATCGCGCTGCTGTCGCACTGTGCGCTGTTGCTGTGCGCGCTGGCGCTCTTCGTCCTGGCGCTGAGGCCGGACGCGTTCGCGCCCGACGCCGTATGGCCGATCTACGCGGTGATCTTCGCGAGCGGAATCGCGCGCAGCTTCACCTCCCCCGCGGTCATCGCCTTGAGCGCGCAGCTGGTCCCGCGCGAGCTTTACGGCAACGCCATCGCGTGGCGCACGTCGACGTGGCAGATCGGCGCCGTGGCGGGGCCGGCGGTCGGGGGCCTTCTCTACGGCTTCGGGAGCGCGCGTCTCGCCTACGGCGTCGACGCCGCCCTGATCGCAGTGGCGATCGCCTTCCTCTGGAGCATCCCCTCGGTGGCTCGCACGACCGCCCCCGTGGCGCAACCGATCGGCGACAGCCTGACGAGCGGCCTCCGCTTCGTTTTTCGACAGCGTCTCGTTCTCGGGGCGATGACCCTCGACCTCTTCTCGGTGCTCTTCGGAGGAGCGGTCGCACTTCTCCCGATCTTCGCCTCGGACATCCTCCAAGTCGGCCCTCAGGGTCTCGGCATCCTGCGGGCCGCGCCGGCGATGGGCTCGGCGCTCATGGGCGTCTATCTCGCACATCGGCCGCCGTTCAAGCGCGCCGGCGCGGCGCTGTTCCTCTGTGTCGCGCTCTTCGGGGTGAGCATGATCGGCTTCGCCCTGTCGCGCAATTTCCTGCTTTCGATCTTCTTCCTCGCGTTCAGCGGCATGGTCGACAACGTCAGCATCGTGGTTCGCTCGACCCTGCTTCAGACCCTCACCCCCGAGGAGATGCTCGGGAGGGTGTCGGCGGTCAACCAGATCTTCATCGGCTCGTCGAACGAGATTGGCGCCTTCGAATCGGGCGTGGCAGCGTCACTTCTCGGTACCGTCCCCTCGGTCGTTTTCGGCGGCGCGATGACGCTGCTGATCGTCGCGATCACGGCGTGGCGGATTCCCGAGCTGCTCCGCCTGCGCGAGATCCGCGCTTAAGTTGGGGTCACACCTCGAAGACGTACTTAACGCGGCGCGTCAAGTACGTCTTCGAGGCGTGACCCCACCTTGGCGCCCGGAGGTATGATTCCGCGCAGAGGAAGCGGCCATTCGGGGATTGGAGATCGTCTGATGCATCTTCCGAATCCTCGATGCCTCAGATCTGAATCCGCTCCCTCTCGAAAAGGAGCGATGAGCCATGAAGATCTCGAGCCGCTCGATTGCAGCCGGCGCGTGTATCCCGCCCACCTATGCGATGGGGGTTCCCGGAACTGATGGCCCGGTTCCCGGCCCGAACAAGAGCCCTCACCTCGCGTGGGCGGAGTTTCCGCCGGAGACGAAGTCGTTCGCGATCGTCTGTCACGACCCCGACGTGCCATCGCGGGGCGATGACGTCAACAAGGCCGGTCGTGTCGTGCCTTACGACCTGCCTCGCGTCGATTTCTACCACTGGCTACTGATCGACATCGCTCCGTCGACGACGGAGCTCGCCGAGGGAGTCGACTCGGACGGGATCGTGCCCAAGGGAAAAAGGCCGGGGAGAACCGCCATCGGCGTGCGCGGGATCAACGACTACACCTCCTGGTTCGGCGACGATCCCGACATGGGGGGTGACTACGGTGGCTACGACGGCCCCTGGCCGCCGTTCAACGACGAGCGGCTGCACCACTATCATTTCACTGTCTACGCTCTCGACGTCCCCTCGCTCGGTCTTCCCGAGAAGTTCCGAGGCCCCGGCGCGATGGCGGCGATGAAGGGCCACGTGCTCGACAAGGCCGAGCTCATCGGCACGTATGCGCTGAATCCAACGGCGCGATGATTCATTGGGGGAGTCGCACTCCGGGCGGGCCGGGGTCAATTCTTCGCGCTGCGAGGCTGCCTAACGAGAGGATCGGGCCCCGCGCTCCGGAGCCCGATCCCCTCGTCAACGGACGTTCCTGCAGCTAGATCGCGTCGATGATCGCGTTGAGCGTCGCGCTCGGACGCATCGCCTTCGACGTCTTTTCGAAGTCGGGGTGGTAGTAGCCGCCCATGTCGACCGGCTTGCCCTGCGCCCCGAGGAGCTCTTCGTTGATCTTCGCCTCGTTCTCCGCGAGCTTCTTCGCGATCGAGGTGAACTTCGCCTTCAGCTCGGCGTCCTTCGACTGCTCGGCCAGAGCCTCCGCCCAGTAGAGCGCGAGATAGAAATGGCTGCCGCGGTTGTCGATCTGGCCGACCTTGCGCGCGGGTGACTTGTTGTTGTCGAGGAACTTCGCGATCGCCTCGTCGAGCGTGTCGGCGAGCACCTGCGCCTTCTCGTTCCTGAACGTCTGCGCGAGATGCTCGAGCGACGCGGCCAGCGCGGAGAACTCGCCCAGCGAGTCCCAGCGGAGGTAGCCCTCCTTCTGGAACTGCTGCACGTGCTTCGGAGCCGAGCCGCCCGCGCCGGTCTCGAACAGTCCGCCCCCGGCGAGCAGCGGGACGATCGAGAGCATCTTCGCGCTCGTGCCGACCTCGAGAATCGGGAAGAGATCGGTCAGGTAATCACGCAGCACGTTCCCGGTGACGGAGATCGTGTCGAGCCCCTTGCGAATCCTCTCGAGCGAGTAGCGCATCGCCTTGACCGGCGACATGATCTTGACCTCGAGCCCTTCGATGTCGTGGTCTTTCAGGTACCGGACCACCTTCGCGATGATGTTGATGTCGTGCGCGCGATTGCTGTCGAGCCAGAAGATGGCTGGAGCGCCGGTCGCCCTCGCCCTCCGGACCGCGAGCTTGACCCAGTCCTGAACCGGAATGTCCTTGGCCCGCGACATGCGCCAGACGTCTCCCGCCTCGACCTCGTGCTCCATCAGCACGTTGCCGCTCGCATCGACGACGCGCACCGTTCCGTCGGACGGAATCTCGAACGTCGTGGGATGCGAGCCGTACTCCTCTGCCTTCTGCGCCATGAGACCGACATTCGGGACCGAGCCCATCGTCGCCGGGTTGAGCGCGCCGAACTTCTTGCAGTTCTGGATGATCTCCCCGTAGATCGTCGAGTAGCAGCGATCGGGGATCATCGCCTTGGTGTCCTGCAGCTTGCCTTCCGCGTTCCACATCTTCCCCGACTCGCGAACGACGACCGGCATCGAGGCATCGACGATGATGTCGTTAGGCACGTGAAGGTTGGTGATGCCCTTGTCGGAGTCGACCATCGCCAGCGCGGGCCGCCTGGCATACACCGCCTTGATGTCGGCCTCGATCTCCGCGCGCTTCGCGTCCGGCAGCGACTGTATCTTGTTGTAGAGGTCGCCCAGACCCATGTTGGGATTCACGCCCGCTTCCTTCAGGGCCGCGGAATGCTTGTCGAAGACGTCCTTGTAGAAGACGTAGACGGCGTGTCCGAAGAGGATCGGATCGGACACCTTCATCATCGTCGCCTTCAGGTGCAGCGACAGCAGCTGCCCGTTCTTCTTCGCGTCCTCGATCTGCTCCTCGTAGAACTTCCGGAGAGCCTTCACGCTCATGAAGGTGCCGTCGAGGATCTCCCCCTTCGTCGCGGTGAGCTTGTCCTTCAGGACCGTCGTCTTGCCGTCCTTGCCGGCCAGCTCGATCCGGAAGTCGCCACCGTTCTCCATCACGATCGACTGCTCGTTTCCGTAGAAGTCGCCGTCGTGCATGTGCGCGACCTCGGCCTTCGAGTCGGGAGTCCAGGGGCCCAGCTTGTGCGGGTTCTTCTTCGAGAAGTTCTTGACCGCCAGCGGAGCCCGGCGATCCGAGTTGCCTTCGCGGAGCACGGGGTTCACCGCGCTCCCGAGCACCTTCGCGTACCGCGTCTGGATCGCCTTCTCGGCGTCGTTCGTCGCCACCTCGGGGTAGTCGGGGATCTTGTAACCCTGGTCCTGCAGCTCCTTGATCGCTTCCTTCAGCTGCGGCACCGAAGCGCTGATGTTCGGCAGCTTGATGATGTTGGCGTCGGGAGTGAGACAGAGCTCGCCGAGCTGGCCCAGATAATCGGGGATTCGCTGGCTCTCAGTCAGCTCCTCGGGGAAGTTGGCGAGGATCCGGCCGGCCAGGGAGATGTTGCTCGTCTCCACCGAGACCCCCGTTCCCTTCGTGAACGCCTGAACGATCGGGAGCAGAGAGTAGGTCGCCAGCGCCGGTGCTTCGTCAATATCCGTCCAGATGATCTTCTTGTCGGTCATGTCTTCTTCCTTGGTTTTCGTTCGGGTAGAGCAGGCAGATTCGCGAGCCGAAGCCCGCAGTTCGATCACGAGCGGGGGCCGCCGGACGCTCCGGCGGGCGGTATTATTACCCCACCCCCCTCACCCCACGATGTCACCGCCGTCACACTCGAATGCGGGATCGAAACGGGGTCGAAGACCGGACTCGCCCGGGGTCTGGACGACCCATGACTCTCCGCGAAGCGCCGTTCAGGCCAAGAACGAGCGGAGGCTCGAACCGCGTCTTCCTCGAGCGCATCGATCGATCGAACTGCGATCGGAAGAGAAGCCCTTCACGCCTGCGCTTCGCGCACTTTTTCGTGTAGCATCCAGGCCGCATGGAGAGCCCGGCGGTCTCAGATCCGTCCCAGAGCGAAACCGACAATCGGACTCTCGACCGAACGACCTGGACAGGCCTGCTCTCGGCGCTCTTTCTCTCCGGCGTGGCCTCGGTTTCGAACCAGGTCCTCTGGCAGCGGGCACTTCGCGTCTTTCTGGGCGGCAGCGAGACGCTCAGCTCGCTCGTCGTCATCCTGGTCTTCATGCTCGGCCTGGGAATCGGCGCGGGGTACATGGGACCGCGCGGGTGGAGGTCGCGGCACCCCCTCCGCCTTCTGGCCTTCGTCGAGCTCGGGCTGTTCGCCGTCAACTCGACGCTCGCATGGCTTCTCAGTCTCGACCTGCGCGAGAGCGTCTTCGCGCTGCAGACCTTCGCGATGACGCTCGGCATACCGCTCAGGCTCGTCTACGCAGTCGGCGCATTGCTTGTTCTCTTCCTCCCCACGTTTCTGATGGGGGCAACGATCCCGATCGCGTCCGAAGCGCTGCAGCGGCAGATGGGCGCGACGCGCGCGAGCCTGGTGCCGAAACTCTTCGCCCTTAACACTCTCGGAGCGGTCATCGGCGCGTTCGGCAGCAGCGCCTACTTCCTTCCCGCATTCGGCCAGACCACCTCGCTCGGACTCGCGGCCGGACTCAACCTGGTCGCCGCCGTGGTGCTGTTCGTGCTCGCGAACCGCGTCGCGCCCGTGGCACAAGGAGATCCGAGTCCCGGATGGACGAGCGGGCCGCTGCGCCACGAGGAACTACTCGGAGCCTGGCTTGGTTTTCTGGCGCTTGGCTACGAGATGTTTCTCTTCCGTCTGGTCACTCTCGTCTACCTGCCGCTGCCGACGACCTTCGCGAAGACGCTATGCCTGTACCTGCTTTTCTGGTCGCTCGGCGCATTTGCGGCGACCTATCTTCGCGACCGGCTCCGCGCCGGTCTTCTCCTCGGCGCGCTCGCAGTCGCCGCGATGCCCACTCTCTACGCCCTCGATCGATGGCAGTTCCACTTCAACCTCCTCGGCGTCGGATTGTCGTACTTTCTCCCTTGCATCGCGTTCGGTTACGCCTATGGCGTGCTCGTGACGCAAGCCGCGAAGCAGTGGGGAAGCGACGTCGGGCGCTTTTCCGCGCTGAACACCCTCGGCGCGTGCCTCGGCATTCTCTTCTTTACTCTGGTGGGCTACGGATTCGACCAGACTTGGAACGCCTGGCTGATCAGCATCGGTCTCGCGATCGTGGTGGCACATCTGCTGAACCAGGAGGCAGGGACATCGCGCGGGCGGAAGAGCTGGCGGGCGGCCGAAGTGATCCTCGGAGCGGCAATGCTCGTCGTTCTGACGATCGCCCTCACGTCGCCCGTCATGCGAACCGAAGACACGATGACTTTCTGGGGACGCGATGGCGTGATTGAAGTGCACAAGGATGGCCACGTGGAGATCGACGGCCTCTGGCACACTCGACTCTCGAACGGGACCAACCACGTCGGGGAGCCATACAGCTGGTTGATGGGAGTCGCTCCGGTGCTCGCGCACGCGGCGGGGCCGATCACCGACGCGCTGGTGATCGGAAACGCCGCGGGCCTGACTGCAGGTACGCTTGCCAGACTCCCCGAATGCCGGGTCGACACCTACGAGATCAACAGCACCTGGCGAACGGTGATGGAGCTGTTTCCCCGAGGTACGCTCAGGACGGCCGAGCATCCGCGCATCCGCATCTACTGGCGCGACGCCCGGACCGGGATGGCCCTGAATCCGAAGAAATACGACGTCATCGTCTCAGCTCCCCTGCATCTCAGCCAGGCGGGCAGCAGTCAGTTGCTCTCGAAGGAGTACCTGACCCTTGCCAGGCAGCGACTCAAGCCGGGAGGAGTCTTCGCGCTTCACTCGCACGAAGGGGAGCTCTCCCAGGCGCTCATCATCCAGCGTACCGTGCGCTCGGTCTTTCCTCACTCGCGCACGGTGCTCGGGGGGAGGATCACGGTGGCCTCCGATTCACCGATCCAGTTCAGCGAGGAGTCGATCGCTGCCCGGCTGCGGCTGTCCGATCCGTTTCACCAGGAAGTCGCCGCCTACGAACGGAGGCTCGAAGCGTCCGGTAAGGCTCTCCACTTGTTCCTCGATCCGGAGACCGACATTCGCCTGGGCCCACTCCTGATCACGGACGACCAACCCGTCCTGGAGTATCCCGCCGTGCTCGACCGGCTCCTCGCGAGGGAGATCGACGGGCATTGACCAGGTCGTCCAGGGTCGAGAGTGCTCCCTAGACGCACGGGCTTCAACCTCCAGGGACCCAGTAGGTCCGTCTCGCGCGCATCAAACTCGGTTCTTCGGCGTAACGACTTCCGATCCCGACCTCAACCTGTGCTACCTGCCCGCAGTTCTCGCGATGCGGCCCAAAAAGGAAAAGCCGCCCGTCGGGCGGCTGGAGCGAACTCGATTGTTTGGTAGCGCATACGGGATTCGAACCCGTGTTACCGCCGTGAGAGGGCGACGTCCTAGACCCCTAGACGAATGCGCCACAACGTGGCTTTGGGACGCGCAGGGTACAAAACCATGCCTGCGCCTGTCAAGCGCGGGTAACTTCGTGACGGTGAGGAAGATTCCCCGACGGCCGGGCAACCGCTATCCCGCCGCCCGCCGCATCACCACATAGACCGGCACGCTGCCGAGCAGGAGGATCATGCCCCAGTAGACGGCGTCCTTCCCTGCCCCGCCGACGGCCCAGAGCGAGTAGGCAAAGGCGAGCCCGCCGAGGATCAGGACACCCGCCGGAATCCGCTTCGCGGCGCTCCGCTCGCGCGCGAGGACGAGCAGCGCCATGCTGCTGAATACGTACGGCACGAGCGTCATGAGGGTTGCGAGGAGGATCAGGAAGGTGAACATCGCGACGAGGCCGCGGGTGTAGTTCATCAGCACGATTACCGTGACGATCACACTCGTCGAGACGAGCGCCAGCGCCGGCGTGCCATTCTTCGAGAGGCGGCCGAACGCCGGCGGGGCGAGGCCGTCGCGCGCCGCGGCCGCGGGCATCTGGCCCTGCATCAGGATCCAGCCGTTGAGCGCGCCGAGTGTCGAGACGACCGCGCCCGCGGCAATCAGATACGCGGCCCAATCGCCGAGCAGCAGCCGCGCCGCGTCGGCGAACGGCGCCGTCGACGTCGCCAGAACGTCGCGCGGAATCACGCCGAGCACCGCCGTGCTGCTCGCGATGTAAACCGCCGCTGCGAAGAGCGTTCCGACGACGGTCGCGCGCGGGATCGTCCGCTCCGGCGACTCGACGTCGTCCGATGGGACGGTCGCGGACTCGAGCCCGAGGAACGCCCACAGCGTCAGCGCCGCGGCAGCGGCGATCGCGGCGAGCAGCGGCTCCCCGCTCGGATTGAACGGCGTGAACTGCGATGGCTGCAGCCGCGCGAGCCCGATCGCCGCGACGACGAGCAGCGGCAGCACCTTGAGCACGGTCGTGACGAGTTGGACTCCGCCCGCAAGGCGCACTCCCGCGACGTTCACCGCGGTCAGTGTCCAGATCAGGACGATGGTCACCGCTGCGGCGACGGCGTTGCTCTTTCCCGGCGCTCCCCAGAAGACCGTGAGATAGCCCGTGAACGCGGTCGCGATCGCGGCGTTCGACGCCCAGATCGACAGCCAGTAGCCCCACCCGACGAGGAAGCCGACGAAGTCGCCGAACGCGGCGCGCGAGTAGGTGTACGGCCCGCCTGCGCCGCTGACCATCGTCGCGAGGCGCGCGAAGACGAGCGCCAGAAGCACCGACCCCACCGCGGTGAAGAGCCACGCGACGATGCTCAGCGCCCCGTAGCGCGCGAGCGACGACGGGAGCAGAAAGACTCCCGACCCGATCATGTTCCCGACGACGAGCGCCGTCGTCATCCAGAAGCCGAGTTTGGGTCGTGTTGGCGGCACGGGGGGCGGTTGTTGGTTGCTGGTTGTTAGTTGTTAGACAGGCATCGCTAGTCTGCGCGAGAGGAGCCCGGATGCGCAATGGCGGGATGTTCGGGTCGCCGCTCGAGCCGGCATCGAGCCTCCAGCCAGCGAGCGCAACCTGTCTAACAACTAACAACTAAAAACTAAAAACTCCCCTACTTGTACCTGAGGTCGATGACTTTCCGCACGAGGTCTTTCGCGCCGTCGGGGAGGTTCTGGACGGTCGAGAGAATCGAGTTGAATGCAGGGTCCTTGCCGCCGTGCTTGAAGCACTCGGCGCAGCGCGGGAGCTCGGAGAGGTCGTTCTTCGCGAACGCCTCGTGCATCTTCGCGAAACGCTCGCTCGAGATCATCTCCTCGAGGCTCTGCGTCTTGAGGTCGCCGAAGATCTGGTCGCCGTGCGCGTCGTAGCAGCAATGCGTGACGCGACCGTCTGCGAAGACGACGAGCCAGGTGAAGAAGCCCCCCTGCATGCAGCCGTAGAACTTGCCATGCAGGTCGGTCTCTTCGTTGACGTCCAGCGCCTCGCAGGTCTTCTCGATGATCCGCGCGTTCTCGTACTTCTTCAGCTCGAAGAAGCGCTTGAAGTCGGCGACCGTCTCGTCGGTCGTCAGACGCGAGCGCATCTTCTGCAGCTCGATCTTGAGCGGATGCCCTTTCGCCTGCTCGAGGAACGCCTTCGTCAACTCGGCGAGCTTGTTGAAATCGCCACCCGTGCGCAGCTGCGGATAGACCTCAGGGTTGATCGAGTCGATGCAGATGCGGAGCCGCTTGAGCGGCGTCGCGAGCAGCCGCTTGCCGATCTCCTCCGTGAGCACCAGGCCATTGGTCGAGACACTCGCCTCGGGGAAGAGCCGGATCGCGTCGTCGATCCGGGAGTAGAGCAGCGGCTCCCCCATCTCGTGGAGCCACTTGAGCTCGAGCCCCATGCCGTGGATCTCGCGCTCCGCCTTCTCGACGAGCCACCACTCCATGTCCTCGTACGGGCGGCGAAGGACCGGCAGCGGGCACATGCCGCAGCGCAGGTTGCACTTCGAGGTCAGCTCGAGGCCGACCTTGATGCGGCGCCTGTTGATCTTGACGGGCTTCATCTGGGTGGGCGCAACAGGGAGCGAAGGCGGGGCATTTCGGAATGGTTGAGCGGGGGACCGAAAGTCATAAGCCGGGCGCCGGCGCGAGAACCGAAAGCTCTCGCGACCGACGGACCAAAGTCAGAAGCCGGGCGCGGGCCTGGGCTCTCGTTCCCTCACGCACCGAAGCAACGAGCTCACCCCCGCTTCTTTGCTTTCTCCATCATTCCGCCGAGGAACTCGCTCATGCCGCCGCAGCCGTTCTGGGTCCAGCCGCCGTCGACGGGGATGACGGCACCGGTGACGTACGAGGCGAGGTCGGATGCGAGGAAGAGGCAGGCGTTTGCGACGTCAGCCGGCGTTCCCATCCGCCCGAGTGGCACGCCTTTCACCGTCATCGCGCGGATCTCCGGCGTCGGAGCGAGGCGCGCCATACCTTCGGTGCCGTCGATCGGCCCGGGGACGACCGAGTTCACGCGTACTCCGTCCCGTCCCCACTCGAGCGCGAGGGTCCGCGTGATCATGTCGACGCCCGCCTTCGCGGCGCTGACGTGGATTTGAGCCTTCGACGGCATGAACGCCTGCGGCGCGGAGATGTTGATGATCGACGCGCCCGGTTTGCGGAGGCGCGAAAAACACGCCGACATCACGTGGAACGTGCCGAGCAGGTCGATCTCCATCACGGAGCGGAAGCCGTTCGACGACAGGTCGGCCGCGAGCGACGGGAAGTTCCCCGCCGCGCCGGAGACGACGACGTCGAACGCTCCGAAGCGCTCCTGAACCGACGCGAGTCCGCGATCGACCGCTTCGGTGTCGCGCACGTCGGCAACGAAGCCCATCGCGTCGGCACCGAGCGATTTCAGCGCCGCGACCGTGTCGTCGACCTTCTCCTGCTTGCGGCTCGCCACCGCGACGCGCGCGCCATGCGCGGCGAACGCCTCTGCGATCCCGCGGTTGATCCCGCTCGTGCCGCCGACCACGACGACGGTCTTGTCGGTGAAATTCAGGTAGGCCATGGCGATCCTCCTCTGTGACAGGGAGAGTACCTCGAAAAATGATTGTGGAGTCGCGAACGTAAATCCTCTCGCGACCGGACGTTCTGCCGCCCGGCGCCGCGCGAGGCGCCGGCGAACACGACGCGACCAGCTATCCGGGCTGCGCGGGCGCGAGGGACCGCGGCGAGTCGGAATGCGTCGCTACGAGTGGAGCGCCTGCATCAGCCGCGCCGCGAACTCGTGCCAGGAGTAACGCCGTGCGGCGGCGGCCGCCGCGCGCTCCATTGCTCCTCGGTCGCACGACGAGAAGAAGCGCTCGAGCCCGGCTGCCAGGGCGGCAGGGCTCTCCGTCTCGATCAGGAGGCCGTTCGCACCGTTCTCGACGATCTCAGGCATGCCGCCCACGCGCGTTGCGATCACGGGCCGGCCGAAATGGAACGACGTGAGGACGACGCCGCTCTGCGCCTCGTGACGGTAGGGAGCGAGGACGACGTCGGCCGCGGCGAACCAGGTCGCGATCTCGGAGTCCGGGATGAACCGGAAGTCGAAACGCACCCGGCGCGGATCGAGACCGAGCCGCTTCGCCTGCTCCCGATATCCCTCCTCTCCTCCGTACCAGGCTTCACCCGCGACCAGCAAGAGCACGTCGCTGACGAGAAGCGGCCACGCGTCGAGGACGACGTCGAGCGCCTTGAAGGGACGCACGTGCCCGAAGAAGAGAGCGACCGGCCGGGACCCGTCGATTCCGAGCGCCCTTCTCGCGGCCTCGCGTGGCGGAACCTCGTTCCCCATCTCGTGAACGGGAAGGAAGATCTCCTCGATCCGCGGCGTAGCCCGGTCGCCTAACCGCCGCCTCGCTTCGTCCGCTTCGCTCTTCGCGTGGATCACCAGCAGGTCGGCGGACGCGAGCGCGCGCGTCGTCAGCCAGCTCTTCCAGGACGACGGCTCCTTGTCCGTGATGTTGTGGCACTGGTAGACGACCCTCGTCGTCGCGGGCAGCAGCGCGCGCATGACCAGGTACGGCATCGCCCACACCCAGACCCACCAGGTGAAGATCACCGCGTCGGGCCGCTCGCGGCGCAGCCGCAGCCCCTCGCGGATCCAGGTGAACGGGTTCACGACGTCGATCGCGAACCGTGCCCCGCGCGGCGTCTTCGGCTCGAGCGTCGGATCGCGATCGTCTCCACCGGGATAGAAGAGCCGCGGGAACTGCCGGCTGAACGAGTGGATCGCGACGTCGTGCGATTTCGCCAGCTCCTCCGCCAGCCGCGTCGTGCAGTACGCGATCCCAGCGCGGTAAGGGTAGACGGGGCCGACGACGGCGAGCTTCATGTGTTACTGCCTCGCAGACGGAGCGAATCAAGGGAACGGAGACGAGAACCGAAATGTCGAATGTCGAATGAAGAATGGAGAATGAAGAAGGAAAGGCAGGAAGCGGAGCTCAATTCTTCATTCCTCATTCTTCATTCGACATTCTACATTTCGGTGTTCGCGGCACTGCGCCTCGCATCAGGCGCGGCCGAGAACGCTCAAGCTGTCGAACTCGTGCACGAACCGCCCCAGGTCGCGCTGGCGCGCCATCGCGACGATCGCGCGGGCGACGGTCGACGATTCGATCGCGCGGTACTTGCGGAGTCTGCCGCCGAGGAGCGGGTTGTAGAGCGGAGCGGCAAGCTGTCCGATGTGCTCCCCGAGACGCTTTTCGTTTCGCGCACCGAGCAGAAGGCCGGGGCGAACGATGTCGATCCGCTGGAACACGAGGTCGAAGAGCCGCTGCTCAACCTCCCCTTTCACGCGCAGGTAGAAGTTGCGCGAGGCCTCGCTCGCTCCAACGGAGGACACGAGGATCGCGTGCTTCGCGCCGAGCTTCTTTGCGATGCGCGCAAGGCGAAGGACAAGCTCGCGGTCGACCGCGAGAAATGCCGTCGGCGAGCCGGCGACCTTCATCGTCGTTCCGAGGCAGCAGACGTAAGTGTCGATGCCGCCGCCCGACACGGCCCTGATGCGGGACTCGAGCGCAGCATCAGCGTCGGAGTCGGCGAGATCGGCGACGACCGCGACGATCTTCGCGTCGCTGAAGCCCGGATCGCGCCGCACGGGAACGACGACCGGCCCCGCGATGGTCGAATCGGCCGCGAGCCCGAGCGCCACCTGGCGACCGATGAGGCCCGTAGCGCCAGCGAGAAGGATGCGCTTGCTCATTGGGAGAGAGTAATGCAGGACGCGACCATGTGGAGTGCGAAAGCAAAGCTTTCGCCCTTCCTTGCCGAAGCGAAGCTTCGGCGTGATCGATTCGTTCCGGGAGCGGAAGCTGCGGCTTCCGCCGAGAAGGGGCGCAAGCTCTCGCTTGCGCACTCCACACATAGCCCTCCGCTACGCGCCGAGAAAGCTCGTCACCGTCGACGCGAGGTACTTCCCCCACGTCTTAGGCTGGAACACGAGCGAGGACGACATGAAACAGGAATGCGTGCAATGGCACTCCTTCGCGGCGATCGACGCCCGCTGCCGGTCGGCCTCGGGGGAGAACCAGAGCTTGCCGAAGTCGTAGCCGACGTCGCGGACATTGCCGACCGCCTCTCGCAGCTCGCACATCCGCACCTCGCCGCGCGCGTCGATGACGCCGGAGATCGTCCCCGCGAAGCAGGGCGTCACCTGCGTCTCCTCTTCGAGGACGCGCAGTTCGACCTGGCGCGAGTAGATCTTCACGAACTTCAGGAAGCCGTCGTACTTCGGGAACGACTGCCAGTAGCGCTCGAGCCGCGGCAGCACCTCGCGGTAGCGCTCGGTCGTGATCGGCTGGATGTTCTTGTCGGGCTGGTCGCCGCGGAGCATCTCGAAGGAGTGGAACGAGATCTCCGGGAAGTCGCGCCTGACGACCGTCGTCAGCTCCTCGAGATCGTCGACGTTGAAGGTGCACAAGCATGTGTGCACATTGAGGGTGAAGTTCGGGAAGCGCACTTTGAGCGCATTGAGCTTCGCGTAGGTCGCCTTCGCCTTCTCGTAGCAGCCGGGGACGCCGCGAATCCAGTCGTGCTTCTCGCCGACGTGATCGATCGAGATGTTCACGACGATCTGCGTCGACGGGCACTTCTCGAGAATCTGCTCCGCCTGGCGCGCGATCGCGTCGGGCGAGACGGCGCCCGTCGGAATCGTGATCTGCTTCGCGCCCTTCTTCTTCGACAGCGCCTCGCAGATCTCCGGCAGGTCGCGCCGCATGAACGGCTCGCCTCCGCTCATGACGACGAAGAGCAGGTCGTCGAGCGAGTCGATTGTCTTCAGAAGCTCCTCGGTCGACAGCTCGTGCTCCTTGTCCTTCCGGAGCTGCTCCCAGTTGAAGCAGGTGCGACAGAACGAGTTGCAGTCGTACGTGAGGCCGAGGATCACGTAGATCGGCTTCATCCCGCGGCGGGAGAGGAGGTAGCGAAGGTATTGCGCCTTGTCGGAGAACTTCATGTCGTATCGGCTGAGTGAACCGGAGGTTGCGCGGCAGTGTTCCCCGGGGACGAGGCGAAAGGCGGGCGACGACAGGCGATGAGCAGGCCAGCGGCCAATGCCGGCATTGAGGACAATCCGATTGGCCCTTCGGTGGGGGCGACGCGGTGCGTCGCCCGTTCCTGCGCCGGCAAGCAACGGGCGACCCACCAGGTCGCCCGTACGGATGTGATCCCGTCGCTCCGCCGCCAGCTCCGGCCTCGGGCCTGCTCTCGCCTCTCGCCTACTCGCCCTTTCCCGCCGTGACCAACCCCCAGCAGATACCGAAAAAGTAGGTTGCGTGGTGGACCATGAACGCGAAGGGGATGAGGATCCAGGCAGACGGTCGCAACCGGGTCACGGCCGCGCCGAGCGCCAGCGTCAAGACGAAGTAGAAGGCCAGCATCCCCGCGGCCACTTTCGGCGCGAAAACCGCCGCCACGCCGAAGATGAGTCCTGCGAGGAGAAAGGCGATGACCCTCGGGCTTCGGTAGCGCTTCCCCGCGGAGACCAGCAGCCTCCCCGTCTTCACCCTGTAGCGCCAGCGCTGGCGCACATATGCTCCCGGGAAGGCACGGCGCCGGTGGGCCACGACGACGCCGTCGTGGAAGACGACGCGCCCGTGGTCCATGAGCAGTTCGACGAGCGCGGTGTCCTCTCCGATGTACCCGATCTCCGCGTCGAAGCCCCCCACGGCTGCGAACGCCTCGCGGCGCACGACCATATTCACCAGAGCGACGTCGTGAGGCGACCTCAGATGGAAGACGCCGCGCCGCGACTCGTGTGCGGCCACGCCGCTCCCGATCCAGCGCGCCGCGAGAAGCGTGTCGGAGATCAGCTCCGCGAAGGTCGAGTCGGCGGGAGCCGGATCGGGGCCACCAACGGCGAGCACGCCGGGATTGTCGTCGAGAAACGCGGCCGCCCTCTCGAGCCAGTTCTCTGCCGCGAAGGCGTCGTCGTCGATGAACGCCAGGTACTCCCCTTTTGCTTCGGCGGCCGCCTTGTTCCGCCGGATCGCCGGGTTGCGCTCTTCGACGACGCGCAGCCGAACCCGAGGATCCCTGGGCAGCTCGACGCTCCTCCCCGCCACGACGATCAGCTCGAGGAGCCGCGGCCCCTGCGCCAGCACCGCCGCCACCGCGCGCTGCGCGTCGGGGCCGGGCCGGTCCATCGGAATGATGACCGTGCAGGTGGCTCTGTTCGCGGGTTCGCTCATCTGGACTGTGGTACTTTAAACGACAGCCTCGGAGCGCGGCGAAAGGATTCGACGCGCCAATCTCAGATCGCACGAGGAGCCGTTGAAGCTCGTCATCCAGATTCCCGCCTACAACGAAGAAGCGACCATCGCCCGCACGCTCGCCGATCTCCCGAAACGGATCGATGGCTTCAGCCGGATCGAGACGCTCGTCATCGACGACGGCTCGACTGACGGTACCGTTGCCGCGGCCCGCAAAGCCGGGGCGGACCACATCGTTCGCCTCGTCAGCAATCGCGGCCTCGCCACCGCCTTCGTCGCCGGCATCGACGCCTCGCTGCGCCTCGGCGCCGACGTAATCGTCAACACCGACGGCGACAACCAGTACGTCGGGGCCGACATCGCGAAGGTCGTCAAGCCGATCGTCGACGGCGCGGCAGAGGTCGTCATCGGCGATCGCGACGTGCAGAACTCACCGCACATGGGCCCGGTGAAGAAGGTGCTGCAGAAGGTCGGGAGCTGGGCCGTCGGGCTCGCATCCGGCGTCGACGTGCCCGACGCGACGAGCGGCATGCGCGCCTTCTCGCGCGACGCCGCGTATCAGATCAACGTCTTCAACCCCTTCACCTACACGCTCGAGACGATCATCCAGGCCGGCAACCGCAACTTCGGCCTGCAGTCGGTCGTCGTCGGCACGAACGCGCCGACGCGCCCGTCACGCCTCTACCGCGGGATTGCGAGCTACGTGCGGAAGTCGATCGTGACGATCTTCCGCGTCTACGCGCTCTACAAGCCGCTGAAGACGTTCTCGCTCATCGGCGCGCTTCTCTTCCTCACGGGTGCAGCGATCGGCGCGCGCTTCCTCTGGTTCTACCTGACGGAGGGCTCTGCGGGGCACATCCAGTCGCTGATCCTCGCCTCGGTGCTGCTGATCTCCGGCTTCCAGACCGGGCTGATCGGTCTACTCGCCGACCTGATCTCGGTCAATCGGAAGCTCTCCGAAGAGATCCTCATCCGCCAGAAGAAGCTGGACCCGAAGGGCCTGACGAATCGGCCGGGCAAGGAGCGCGACAAGCATCACCACGCGCGCCGGGGCCGTGTCGAGCGAGAGCAGCCCGCCGATCAGATCGAGACACAGTGGGTCTGGCTGATCGACGAGGCGAAGCTCGACGCACCGCGCGACGAGACGCAGCCCGCCGAGGCGGCTCCGACCGGTCCATCGCGGAGACGACGGCGGCGGAGACGGCGTCCCGGAGGGCCTCACGGCACCAACAGCCCGTCCACGCCGGACGAGGTCTAGTTGGTAGCGACGACGGCGTCCGGCCGTAGCGCGGAGGCGGAACGCTTCCGCGGCTAGAGGCTCCTTCGTCTAGTCGTCGTCGTCCGACGGGGTCCAGCTGTGGATGAACTGGCGCGTGATCGCCATGGCGAGGCGCAGCTCTCGCGGCACGTGAATCAGCGGGTGGATCGCGCCAAAGGTGTGCGTCGCCGACTCGATCACCACCATCGCGGCGTTGTGAGCTTCCTCGTGGATCACGGTCGCTTCGTCGACGGGCACCGACTCGTCGGCGGTCCCGTGAAGGACGAGCATCGGCAACCGGAGCTCGCCGAGCGCCCGCCGCAGGTCGAGACGGTCGCGGTGGGCGTCGAGATCGTCGAGCAGCCGCGTCGAAATCCGCATCTTCTGCTTCGTACGCGCGTTCTCGACCTCGAGGAAACCATCGCGCCGCCAGCCGGCAATCGTCGCGGCGTCCCAGCGACACAGCTCCGAGATCGAGCTCCAGGTGATCACGCCGGTCACGCCCTGGATCTCGCGCGCTCCGAGGATCGCGATCGCGCCCCCGCGCGAATGCCCGAAGATGAAGAGCGGTAGCGCGCCGAGGCCGTCGAAGGCTCGCGCGTGGGCGACGACGCTCGCGAGGTCGGCGAGCTGCGTCGAGTAGGTGTCGTCCGCGAAGAGGTCGAGCCGGTCGAACGCCTCGGAGCCCTCGGTGATGCCGCAGCGCGACATGTCGAAGCGGCACGACGCGATGTGCGAGCCGGCGAGCGACTCGCTCGTCCACGGGAAGAAACCCCAGTCCTTGAACCCCTTGAAGCCGTGAATCGTGACGACCAGA
>JAMPYE010000499.1 GCA_023700825.1 Thermoanaerobaculia bacterium
AACGCGGCCCGTTTCGTTTTTTGCCGCCGTCCCGGACGCACGGCGCGCGCCCGACCCGGCCGTCGAGGCGTATCATCGCCCGTGGTTTCGCTCCCCGCTCGCCGGGTCGGCGCATCGTTCCACCGGAGGCTCGCCATGCAACCGATCAAGCTTGCACTCATCTCCACGCTCGTCGCGACGTCCATCGTCGCCGCTCCGAAGCCGAAGGTCGCGCATCTCGCGGAGAAGCAGGCCGCGGTCGCCTCGATCGATGCGCACTCCGCGGAAATGACCGCGCTCAGCGACCGGATCTGGCGCCACGCGGAAACGGCGCTTCGCGAGACGAAGTCCGCCGCCGACCTCGCTTCGTGGGCCGAGACGCAGGGATTTCGCGTGACGCGCGGAGTGGCCTCGATGCCGACGGCGTTCGTGGCCGAGTACGGCAACGGCTCACCGGTGATCGGGATCATGGGCGAGTACGACGCGCTCCCGGGCATCTCGCAGAAAGCGCAACCGACGAAGGAGGCTCTCGAGGCGGGCTCGCCGGGACACGGCTGCGGTCACAACCTCTTCGGCGTCGCGAGCCTCGGCGCGGCGGTCTCCGCAAAGGAGCTCATCGCCGCCGGGAAGCTCCGGGGAACGATCCGTTTCTTCGGTACGCCCGCGGAGGAGTCCGTCAGCGGTAAGGTCTACATGCTGCGCGACGGCGTGTTCGAAGGAGTCGACGTCATGCTGGTGTGGCACCCCTCCGACGAGAACGTCTCGGACACCAGGAGCACCCAGGCGCTGGTCGACCTCGTCGTCGAGTTCCGCGGCCACACGGCGCACGCGGCCTACGATCCATGGAACGCGAGGAGCGCGGCCGACGGGCTCGAGATCTTCACCTACTCGCTCAACATGATGCGCGAGCACATCCGCCCGACGTCGCGCATGCACTACACCATCCAGCGCGCAGGCGACGTGCCTAACGTCGTTCCCGACTACGCGAAGCTCTGGCTCTGGCTGCGCGACAACGACCGGGTGGAGGTCGACCGGATGCTCGAGCGAGTCCGGCAGATGGCGCAGGGCGCCGCGATGGCCGCGGGGGTCGAGTCGACGGTCCGGGTCCAGGCAGGCGTTTGGAATGCGCTACCGAACATCACGGGACAGCGTCTCGCATGGCAGAACATGTCATGGCTCGGGCCGATCGCCTTCAGCGACGACGAACAGCTCTTCGCCAGGCAGATCCAGAAGGAAACGGGGGTCCCGGAGAGCGGGCTCATGCCGGCGCTCAAGCCGTTCGAGGAGCAGCCCGGACCGGTCGAGGGGGGCTCGACGGACGTCGCCGACGTCAGCTGGAACATTCCGGTCATCCACCTCTCCGTTACGACCGGCCCGAGCGCCGCGCCGTGGCATGCGTGGCCCGTCGTCGCGTGCGGGGGCATGTCGATCGGACACAAGGGAATGATCTGGGCATCGAAGGCGCTCGCGACGACGACGGTCGATCTCTTTCGTGACCCGAAGACGATCGATGCGATGAAGAGCGAGTTCGCGACGAAGACGAAGGGCGTCACCTACAAACCTTACGTCCCCGACGGGCCTCCGCCGGTGCCGGCCGGCGACACTGCTCCCGCCGGGCGCGGCACGAACTGAGAGCTGCACCGGACCGGACCCTAACCTCAACCTCTCCGGACGGGTCGCTCGACGCATTGCGATCGATGGTCTGCCGCGTCCAAAAAACGCGGCAATCCCTCGCGTCGTGGCTGTGATAATCTGCCACGAAATTGGCAACCCAAACGGAGGGACTCATGGCATTCGCGATGCTCCGGCGTTCTATGGTGCTAACCGTCCTGGTTCTCATGGCCATCGTGCCGGCCTTACCTGCATTCACGCAGGAACCCCCGCAGGATCCGCCGCCTCAGGAAGAGGCCGAACAGACACTCGAGGAGCCGCTTCTCGAGGAGATCGTCGTCACGGCGCAGAAGCGCGAGGAGAACGTGAAGGACGTTCCCGTCGCGGTCACCAACGTCAGCGAGGAGGTGCTCAGAGTGATCACGGGCGGCGCCGCTGACGTCAAGGCGCTGTCGGGCCGCGTCCCCAGTCTCATGATCGAATCGTCGTTCGGCCGAGCGTTCCCGCGCTTCTACATTCGCGGCCTCGGCAACACCGACTTCGACCTCAACGCCTCGCAGCCCGTCTCGATGTACTACGACGAAGTCGTGCTCGAGAATCCGGTCCTCAAGGGGATGCCGCTCTGGGATCTCGACCGGGTCGAGGTGCTTCGCGGACCGCAGGGCACGCTGTTCGGGCGCAACACACCGGCAGGCCTCATCAAGTTCGAGTCGAAGAAGCCGTCCCAGGAAGGCGACATGTTCCTGCAGGGCTCGTACGGCACGTACGGCACGTCCGACATCAATGGTGCAATCGGCGGCGGGCTCACCGACACGCTTTCGGCACGCTTGTCGTTCCTCTACCAGTCGCAGGACGACTGGATCGACAACGGCTTCACCGGTGAGGGCAATGCGCTCGGCGGCTACGACAACTTCGCCTACCGCATGCAGCTCCTCTGGGAGCCAACGATCCGCTTCAGCGCCCTCCTGAACGTCCATGGATGGGACGTCGACGGAACGGCTCGCATCTTCCGCGCGAACGTCATCAAGCCCGGCACGAACGACCTCGTGGACGACTTCGACCAGGAGACCGTCTTTCACGACGGCCAGAACCGGCAGAACATCGACGCGCAGGGCACCACCCTGAAGATGGACTACGACTACGACACCGGAACGCTGACCTCGGTCACCGGCCTCGAGACGCTCGACATGTTCAGCCGCGGCGACATCGACGGCGGTTTCGGTGCCGTGTTCGCGCCGCCTTCCGGCCCCGGCTTCATCCCCTTCCCTTCGGAGTCGGCCGACGGAATCCCGGACCTCGATCAGTTCACCCAGGAAATTCGCTACGCCAGCAACACCGAGAGCCCGCTCCAGTGGCTCGTCGGCGCGTTCTACTTCAAGGAGGAGCTGGAGGCCGAGACCTTCAGCTACGTTTCGCTCGCGCCCGGAAACCCCGTCGAGGGCTACGCAACCCAGCAGCAGGACGCCGAGTCGTACGCCTTCTTCACGTCGTTCGACTACACGGCGTCTCCGCGCTGGAAGCTCAAAGGCGGCGTCCGCTACACGAATGACGAGAAGGAATTCCAGGCGGAACGTCCCGACCCGACCTTCCAGCTCCCGACGTCCGGTCCGATCAAGGTCAGCACCGACGACGACTTCGTAAACTGGGACCTGAGCGCGACGTACGCCGCGAGCGAGAACGTGAACTGGTACACCCGCATCGCCACCGGCTCTCGCGCTCCGAGCATCCAGGGGCGAATCCTGTTCGTGCCCGACTTCGAGGGAGGCACGAATCCGGCGACGAACGGCGTCTCGGTCGCGGACACCGAGGATCTCCTCTCGGGAGAGCTCGGCATCAAGACCGAGTTGTTGGACAAGAGCCTGCGGCTGAACGCCGGCGTCTACATGTACGAGGTCGACAACCAGCAGCTCACCGCGGTTGGCGGCCAGTACAACACCGCAACGCTGCTCAATGCGGACAAGACCGAGGGCTACGGCTTCGAGACCGACATCAACTGGGCCCCGAGCCGACCCTGGCTCATCACCCTCGGCTTCAGCTACAACAAGACCGAGATCAAGGACCCGAACCTCACGGTGGCTCCGTGCGCCGCCTGCACGGTTCTCGACCCAGTGGTCGGCGGGCTCGCCTTCATCGACGGAAACAGCCT
>JAMPYE010000500.1 GCA_023700825.1 Thermoanaerobaculia bacterium
GTCCGTAGGTGATCCACATCGGCGCCGACCAGGCGTCGTGCCCGTCGTCCTGCACGACGTGGACGTAGTACCAGTAGCTTCCCGACGTCAGCGACTCGGTGAACGAGACGGAACTGACACCCGACCAGCTCTGGTAGGGAGTCGTCGGCGCACCCGCCCCGATCTGGCCCCGCCAGAGCTCGATCGTCGCGACGCCCTCGGTGTTCGGATCGAACACGCCCGCGACCAGCGTTGCGCCACCGGCCGCAGTGAAGATGTCGCCCATCACGTGCGCGCCGTCCGACGTGCGGAACACGAGCTGCAGATTCGGATCCTCGGTCGCGTAGAAACGGCGCGCCTTGTGCGCGGCGAGCAGCGCCGACTTCGTCAGCGCAGGCGACGAGGAGTTAGGCAGAAGGTAGACGGTGCGCGTCGGCAGGGCGAGACCGTAGTTGTTGCAGTGCGAATCGTGGTCCGCGGCCGGGGCGAGGTGGAACCCGGCGTCGAGGGCCGCGCGCCAGCGGCCCGAGTAGTCGGTCGAGGCGACGTTGGTCGAGGAGCAGTCGGTCGCAGTCGAGAACGCGAGGCCGCTGCGCACCGCGATTCCCTGGATCGCCGCGTCGGCATTCGCATCGAATGCAAAGCCGTCGAAGTTGCCGCTCCCCGGATGGTTGAAGATGCCGAGCGCGCCTGCCGGCGACGGATTCTCGACCGAGCGCGCGTACAAGGTGAGGTAGCCGAAGCGCTTCGGTGTGAAGACGTCGAAGTAGCAGTTCGTTCCCGGCGTACACTCGGGATTCGGGCCGTTGCAGGTCGTGCAGGTTTCCCATCCGAGCAGCGTCGGAGTTTCGATCAGGGTCACGTGACCCTGGTCCGAGTTCGTCGAGACGCCCCACTCCATGCCGTAGAGGCCGACGAACGTTCCCGTCGTTGCGCTTACCGCTGAAGCCAGCCCGTCCTGGTAACGCTGGCGGACTTTCGCCTCGGTGACCGGCCCGTTGTTCGTCGCGATCGCGTCCTGGATCAGGTGGTTGTGCTCGTTGACGACCCAGAAGTCGAGCCCCGCCGTGTCGCGCGCAAACGCGAATACGTCGGAGGGGGCGTAGGTCCCGCTGCCGTAGGAGTTGCCCGACGAGCAGGCCGTCGTCGGCTGTCCGCCGTCGGACCAGTTCGAGTGCGCATGCGTGGAGCCGTAGTAGAAGTTGTACGCGAAGCCCGCCTCGAGCGGCACGTTCTGCTGAATCTCGCATGAGGTCGACGCTTCCGCGCTCGCGCGGAGCTCGTTCGCCCGCGTCTGCGTCAGCGCGTAGTCGACGACGACTTCGTCGTATGACGCGAGCGCCTCGTCCCGCGGCTCGACCTCGATCCATTCGTACTCGAGGGGCGAATTCGTCTTTGCAGCGCCACGATCTTCGACGAAGCGTGCACGAAATGTGTAGCGGTAGCGACCCGCCGGTACCGGACGTCCCGCATCATCGCGCCCGTCCCAGTAGTACTCGGCCACGGCCGCGCCTTCATCACCGATCCGCGCGCGCCCGCCGAGCGTCAGCACCCGCTCGCCGCCGTCCGCGCTCTCGATCTCCAGCCTCCAGGCCGCAGTGCCAGACCTTCCGGCGTGCGCGGCGCGCTGGTACGAGATGATCGAGAAGAGCCGGACCGCGCCGAGCTCGCCCGAGTGCTCCGGCGAGAAACGGTAGGCGTTCGACCCGACGAACGCGACGAAGTTCGCGTCGCAGTCGTCGAACTCCTCCTCCGCGAGGAGCGGGGCGGCAAGAAGCGTCAAGGCGAGAAACGTGATCGCGATCGTGCGCATGCGTGACCTCCAAAGAGCCGTGGACCAACTGGATTCACTCCGGTTCTCGGCTTCGGCGGCGGCAGAATCGCCTTCGCCGCGTCGCCTCACCGTGGGTTGAATCTCAATTGCCCGTAATTTCTGTCGCAAGAAACGCCGCCAGTCATCTGGCCACCACCCTCGTCGAGAACCGCGAACACACCTTTCCCGCTCGGGGTGTGGCATCCGAAAAAATATATACAAATAAAATGCCAATAATCGCGCAATCATAAACGACTGATTTCGCGGTAGATAGGGACTCGCGCTACCGGACGCTGGTCACTCGCTGACCAGCGAGGCCCCTCGATTCGCGTTTAGGCGGGGCAATCTCTGATCGCCAGGGTGAGGCGCAGCCCCACGTCTGGTTTGGCGCCGCCGTCATCCGTTGGGGACACTATCTCGCGCGACGCACAGCGCCGGGCTCCCCCTCGATCCGCCGCCGATGGTGGACAGGCGACATGCGATATGCTCCGCTCGAAACCCGAAGGTGTCACGCGCGGTCGTGTCGCCGCGTAAACGCCGGAGGCGCTGAGGGAAGCGGCGCACGACGTGCCAGACCAGATCGTCCATCTAGTCCGTCAGATCGCGAGGGAGCTCGGCGATGCGCCGCTGCTTTTCCCTCCCGTCGAGAGCGCCACGAATCTGCCGGCACCGCTGCTGCCGCTTTACTCGTTCTCCGACGGGCTCGAGCTCCCTTTTCTTCGCTTTGCGAGAACCGACGAGATTCACGAGCTGACGCACCATCATCTCTTCGGCGAACACTGGGTCTGGTTCGGGGAGGACTTCGGGTTCACCGATTACCTCTGCCGCTTCGACGCGGACGACGGGGGGCTCCCAATCGCGTCGTGGGATCGTGAGAGTGACATTCCGATCGAGGGGACGCACCGCAGCGTCCTCGACCTGCTGCACGAGGAGTATTCGAGATTCGTCGAGAACGACATGCACGTCGCAGACCTCCACGTGAGCGCCGTTCCCCCCGAAGCCGTGCCGATGCAGGTCGTCAGGGTGATTCGCTCGCTGAACAGCCAGGCGGTGTCGGGCCTCTCGGCCGACCTTCGAGACCTGCCCCTCGTCCTCGACTCAATCCCGTGCGATCTTGCGATCGAAGCCGTTCGGACGATCCTCGGCACGGGCGCCACCGCATTCCTGCGCAACGTCCGCCCTCGTACGGCGGGATGACGACCAGCGGAGCCCGACGCGATGTGGTTCGTTCCCGTCCTTCACCGCTTCTGCAGCCTCACGGTGCGAACCTACTATCGCTTTGAAGTGCGCGGCGCGACACCTCCCGCATCCGGTCCGATCGTCGTCGTCGCGAATCACCCGAACGGCGTCGTCGACCCCGGATGCGTGATCGCCGCCGCGGGGCGCCCTCTCCGCTACCTCGCGAAGGCTCCCCTCTTCGACTACTTCCTGCTCGGGTCTCTCGTTCATGGCTCGGGAGCGATTCCGGTGCAGCGTCGCCAGGACGACGTCGGTGCGGAGATCGACAACAGCGGGATGTTCGCCGCCGCCCGCGCGGCGCTCGCCTCCGGCAGCGCCCTCGGCATCTTTCCAGAAGGAATCAGCCACGACGAGCCGTCGATGACTCCGCTCAAGACCGGCGCCGCGCGCATCGTCCTCGGCAGTGCGGCCGAGGGAACACCAGGGATCCGCATCATCCCGGTCGGCCTGAACTACCGCGCGAAGCAGACCTTTCGATCGCGCGCGCTCGCACTGATAGGCGACGACGTCGAGTGGGCCGATCTCGAGGGACGAAACGAGAGCGACTCTGCTGCCGTGAAGGACCTCACCGCGCGGATCGAGCGCGCGATCCGCGACGTGACGGTGAATCTCGAACGCTGGGAGGACGCTGCGCTGATCGAGTTCGCCGAGGCAGTCTGGTCGGCGGAATTCGGCCGCAGCGACGCGGAGGAGCGCCACGAGGGA
>JAMPYE010000501.1 GCA_023700825.1 Thermoanaerobaculia bacterium
TCCGCATCGCCGGCGCCGGCCCCTCGGGGCTCGCGGCGGCAATCGCGCTCGCCCGCGGCGGCCGAAGGGTCGAGGTCCACGAGTCGAAGGCCGACGTCGGCGCCCGCTTCATCGGCGACCTGCAGGTGATCGAGAACTCGTCCGACCCGGAGCCGGTCCCCGATTTCCTCGCCCGGATCGGCATCGAGACGAACTTCTACGTCCGCCCCGGGATGAAGGCGACCTTCTATGACGCCTCGGGGCGAGCCCGGACCGTCTCGGCCGAAAAGCCTTACTGCTACTTCATCCGGCGCGGGCCGATCGAGACGTCGCTCGACCGCGGCCTGCTCGCGCAGGCGATCGCGCTCGGCGTCGAGGTGAAGTTCAAGAGCCGGCTCGACCCGGCGAACGCCGACATCGTCGCAACCGGCCCCGCGGCGCCCGACGGCATCGCGAAGGAGATCACCTTCGCGACCGATCCCGCGCTCGAGATCGTCGATGTCTGGTTCAACCACGAGCTCTCGCCCGGCGGTTACTCGTATCTGTTCGCGCTCGACGGGCGCGCGACCTTCGGTTGCGCGATCGTCTCCGATTTCAAGAACATCGAGGACTACTTCGATCACTCGCTCGCCGTCGCGAAGCGCTTCCATCCGATCGACATGGCGCGCGAGCTCCGCACCGGCTACTCGTACATGAATTTCTGCATCAAGGACTCGGCCAAGCTCGACGGCAAGCCGTGCGTCGGCGAGGCGGGCGGATTTCAGGACTACCTCTTCGGCCTCGGCATCCGGTACGCCCTCACGACCGGCAACCTCGCCGCGAGGAGCATTCTCGAGAATCGCGATTTCGACAGCCTCTGGAAGGAGGCGTTCCCTAACAAGGCGGAGACGAGCCTCGCGAACCGCTTTCTCTACGAGGTGGCCGGCAACTTCGGGCTCCGGAGTTTTGTGAGCCAGGCGTCGCAGGCACGCGACTTCCACGCCTACCTCGCGTCCTGGCACAAGACCTCATGGTGGAAGTCGGCAGTCGCGCGCGTCGTCCGCGCGATGTGGAAGAACGAGGGCCGCTGCCTCCACAAGCCAGGCGTACACTGGTGCCGATCGAGAGACAGTCAGGTGAAGGTGCCGCCACTCGGCCCGGTGGAGAACGGATGAGCGCGAGCTCGATCGCAACGCCCGCGGGACAGCAGCAGGCGCCGGAGGTTTCGAGCGCGGCCGAGGGCTATGCGTTCTGCCGCGCGGTCGCGCACAAGCACGGCGCGAACTTCTCCGTCGGCTTCCGCTTCCTTCCCGAAACCAAGAGGAACGCCGTGTACGCCGCGTACGCGGCGTGCCGCTGGGCGGACGACATCGCCGACGACCCCGGAGAGAACATCGGGCCGCGCCTCGACGCGTGGGAGGCGGAGATCGAGTCCTGCTACGCGGGCAGGCCGTCGCATGCAATCACGATCGCGCTGGCCGACGCGCTGCAGCACTTCGCCATTCCAAAGAAGGAAGGCTTTCTGGCGCTCATCGACGGCTGCCGGCAGGACATGGTGAAGGCGCGCTACGAGACGTTCGACGAGCTCCTGCACTACTGCGACCTGGTCGCCACCTCGATCTCGGAGATCTCGCTGGCCATCTTCGGCTACAGGACGCCGAAGGCGCACGAGTACGGCCGCAACCTTTCGACGGCGCTCCAGCTGACGAACATCACGCGCGACATCGGCGACGACCTGAGCCGCGACCGAATTTACATCCCTGCCGAGGAGCTCGCCCGCTTCAATGTTTCCGAGGCGGACCTCTTCGAGAAGAAACACTCGGACGGGATCCGGGCGCTCGTGGAGTTCGAGGCGCGGCGAGCGCTCGACTACTTCGCCGGCGCGCTTCCGTTGCTCGACGAGCTCGATCCCGACTCGCGCTTCCCGACGTTGATGATGGGTTCGATCTACTCCGAGGTCCTCCGGAAGGTCCTGTCCGATCCGTTTGCGACCCTGCACCGGCGGGTCGCGCTCTCGCTTCCGCGCAAGGTCTACGTAGTCCTCCGGGGACTCGCCCGTCCGAGATTCGCCTGAAACCCGGACGGCCCCGCGCTCGTCTCCGTTGAGAGGATGGATTCCATCACCACTGCCCCGCGACTCGGCGGCCTCCCGAGGGAGCAGATGCCGAGCCTGTACAATCGAGCGCAGATGGCCGGCCGCATTCTGCTCGCCGCGATGATCGTCGCGCTCGCCTTGAACGCCGGGGCGCAGGAGATCACGGTTTCCGAGGCGATCGTGCCGGTGGTGGGAGCGGTCGTCGGGCTCGGAAATGTCGTCTGGAGCACCGACGTAGCACTGCGGAACCCGATGCCTTACGACGTCGAGGTCGTGCTGAGCCTCGTCGGAGTGCCCGACGACCCGTTTCTCTTCACGACGATTCGCGCCGGCGACGCGATCTCGCTTCCCGACACTTCGCGGCAGACCTTCGGCGTCGCAGGAAAGCTCGCGCCGCTCCGGGTTCAGACCCTCGCGGCGACGTCGGTGGCGGTCGCGGCGGTCGTGTACGGCATGACGGCCGAGGGTCCGACGGAGCCCGAGGTGCTCACGGTTCAGTACGGGAAGTTTCGCCCGATGCTGGTCACGATTCCTGCGCTGAACGTAGGCGAGCAGTTCAGGACGAACATCGGACTCGTGAACCCGAGCGAGAACGAAGCGATCGTCGTTCTCGCGCTGCAGAAGGTCCCCGGCCGGAACATCGGCGTGGTCTCGCGCATGATCCCGCCTCGAACCCACCTCCAGGTTCCGCTCCAGTCGATCTTCCCGCTCCTGACCGAGGGAGAAAACATGTCGCTCGTGGTCGAGCACACCAACCCGGAGGCCTACGTTTACGCCTCCGTCGTCGCGAACGCGACCCACAACGCCCGCTACCTCGGGCCGCGTTGAACATCATCGTTCGGAGGATCGCACCGGGGCCGCGCGCGGTGCTATTCTTCGCCCGATGGCAAGCGAACCGGAATTCCTCATCTGCCTGAACTGCGAAACCCCGACCTACTCTTTCGAATGGGTCGAGGGGAAGATCACCGAGGCGCTCTGCACCGCATGCGGGAACGACGATCCCTCCGAGTTCATGACCGAGACCGAACTCGACGAGCAGCGGACCTGAGCGCACGATGAACGAAAACCCCGTCATCATCGGAATCGCAGGCGGCACCGGCTCGGGCAAGACGACGATCGCCCGGAGAATCTACGAGCACATCGGGCGCGATCGCATCGAGTGGATCTCCCACGACGCTTACTATCTGAACTTCGAGAAACTTCCGCTCGAAGAGCGCCACCGGATCAACTTCGACCACCCTGACTCGCTCGAGACGTCGCTCATGGTCGAGCACATCGACCAGATCCTGGATGGAAAAGCGATCGAGCTCCCGATCTACGACTTCGCGCTTCACGCTCGTTCGCAGCACACGCGGCGCGTCGAGCCGAAGCCCGCCATCATCGTCGAGGGAATCCTGGTGCTCGCCGAGCCGGAGATCCGCAAGCGGATCGACATCAAGCTCTTCGTCGACACGCCACCCGACATTCGCTTTCTTCGCAGGCTTCGCCGGGACATCGAATCGAGGGGCCGGACGGTCGATTCCGTGATCGAGCAGTACCTTTCGACCGTGCGCCCGATGCACGAGGAGTTCGTCGAGCCGTCCAAGCGCTTCGCCGACCTGATCATCCCCGAAGGAGGGGAAAATCGGGTCGCCCTCGACGCGATCATTTCCAGAGTTACGGAAATTATTGGAAACA
>JAMPYE010000502.1 GCA_023700825.1 Thermoanaerobaculia bacterium
ACCGCGTCGGTCGTATCGCCGAGGGCTTTTAGCACGGGCTGCAGCCGCTCGATCTGCCCCATGAGACCTTCGGCCGTGCCGCCCGACTCGGCCAGAGCCGTCCGCCAGACACGATGTCCTTCGACTCCGAGCGCCATCGCTTCACGCTGAAATGCGAGCACTTCGTTGCCGTGCTCGTAGACGAGGTTGAGCCGCTCCTGTTCGGCGAGGTTCGCCTCGAGGCCGACCTGGTACGCGGTGAGCCCCTCTTTTCCTGCGAGTGCCGCGACACCGATCTTGTTGAGGCTCATGACGTAGTCGTCGACGAACGACTTCGCGCGCTCGACGGTCGGCGGCTGCGACGCGAAGACGATGCCGGCCGCGAGGATGTCGTCGCCGGCCTTCTGTGCCGCAACGGAGAGATCCTTCGCCGAGGTGGTGAGATCCAGAAACGTCTGACTCAGCGTCGCCCCGCCTAACTCGGCGGTTCCCATTTGCTTCTCGGTGAGTTCGATTGCGTCGCGAATCGAATCGAGTCCAGCCTTGACGATCGAGAACTGCACGGCGACGTCGGCATGGCGTCCCATTGACTGCGTGATGGCATCACCGAGGCCGGTCCATCCCGTGGCCATGCTCCCGAGCGCGGCTTTATTCTTGTCGACCGCGGACTCGAGCCGCTGCACGACCTGAGTAGCTTCGCCGGCCTGTTTGTCGATCGTGTCAAACGCCTGACGCGCGCCGGGTCCGAGCTCGTCGAGACTCTTGCCCGAGCGCTCGATCGCGATCCGCAAACGCTCCTGAGCTTTGACGATCTTTTCCAGCTCGCCCGGGCCGACGTCGCCGGTCTCCGAAAACTTCTTTTGGAAGTCAGCGACCGCCGCGGCTGCAGCCGTGAAGCCCTGGCCGATGTCGATCGGTAGATGTGCGAGCGGCTCCGCGGCTTTGGCGGTTTCGGTGATTGCCGACTCGACTTGCCGGAAAGCGTTGCGTGCTTTCTCCAGGCTGGTCGGCAGATTGTCGGCCGCGGCGACTACCGAGCGGATCCGCCCCTCTGCAGTTTCGAGTGCGGTGTTGAGAGCATCCGGCGCCCCTTCTGGAAACGCGCGATCGACAGCGTCCCGGGTGCGACCGAATTCCGCAATCAGTTTGTCGAGCGCCGTCTGCGATACACGACCATCACGCTCGATCCCTGACGCAACCTTCGCGGATGCCGCCTGGATCTGTGCGAAGCCCGCGCTGATCTCTTGCGCGGACGCTTCGCCCTCGGTGCCGAGCGTGTTGAGGGCGTCGCCGATCGCCTTGAAGTCCTGGCGGGTCGCGTCGATCCCGTCGACCTTGACTCCAATTCGAATGTCGCGCGCGCCGGCCACTATGAGCCGCCTTTCCGACTCGCGCTCCACGCGCGGAAGTCGGGCAAATCTCTGTGTAGGGTGTTGATTTGTACCGGCGTGCCGTGAGCGCGAGCCGCACGAAAGATTGCGCGCTTCGTGTCGGCCAGCGCGAACGGGTTGCGGTCGGGGCGTTCCGGCCGGCAGAGAATCTCGACGGCGGCGAACAGGTGCGCGAGCACGGGGATCCGATACGCGCGTTCCAGCGCAGCCATTCGCTGTGCGTACTGCATTCCTGACTGTTCGGCGGTGCGGCGAACTGACTTCTCGATTTTCCCGAGCTGCAGGAGAACTGCCTTCGCCACGCGCACGGCATCGGCGCGCAGTCCGAAGCTTTCGAGGTTCGGGATTTCGCGCGGTCCGAGCCCGCGAACCTCGAGCCGGTGCGTCCCTGTCGCAATCGAAACCAAGTTCTCGACGGCGAGCGACAGGCGCGCCGCTTCGTCGACTTCGGTGGTCTTGCCGTAGCCAGCCTCACCTCGCGCCGCTTCGTAGAATCCGAAGTGTGCGCCGGCCGCCGCTTTCCGGAGCGTCTCGAGCTCCGAAAGAAGTTCGTCGCCGGGCGAGGACGTCGAGCTTTCGATGAGCTCGATCACCTTCTTCGTTGTCGCGGTGAGTCCGCCGATTGTCTTCGCGAGCGCTTCGAAGTCCAGCTCCACGCGAGGAGCGCGCGGTGCGGGCTCGCTTGCCGGCTGCAGTTCGTCGGCCGCTTCCACGGCCGGCTCGTCTTCAGTGCGAATTTTCTTCATTGCACTTTCTCCTTTCCGGCTACTCGGGGATGCGGTGCTTCAGTCCGTGGCGCCGCGCGTACGCGAGACGATCGCGGCGAACGCTGACGGGGCGGCCGGACTCGATCCATTTAGTGACCGAGTCGGGGTCCGAGGCGGACGGGCGGCCGATCCCTGGCGCGCCAGAGGAAGCGGCCTTCGGCGGTTTCTTCGTCGTGGGCTTCGCCTTCGGCTTGGAGACGGCGGGTTTCTGCTTCTTCGCGGCGGGCTTCGCCTTCTTCGCCGCGGCCGCCTTCTGCGCCTCGCGTTCGGCGAGGATCGCCTTCCGGCGATCCTCGAGAACACGCGCCTCTTGGAGTGTGTACGTGTTGTACAGGCGCTTGAAATGCGGGGAGCGCGACGTCACGCCCTCCGCGACGAGACGCTCGAGGGTCGCTCGGTGCACGATGTCTCGATCCCGCGCCACGAGTGCGCGACGACGCGCCTGGGCCTTCTCGGCAAGTGCTCGGGTTTCGGCGTCTGGAGGTATCGAAGGCTTCCGGATCTGAATTCCAGTCATGTACGTTTCTCCGTGTCGTGGTGCGGTTGATCGGACAGCGCGGGCCGGTCGGCGGTCGCGGGCTGGATGTACTTGCAGAGCAGTCGGAGCTGGTCGAGCGGGCCGTCGTTTTCGGCGATGGATTCCGCGAGGCTGATGGCGAGCTCCGCCGCGTCAGCGGGAAGTCGCTTCAGAGCCCAGGCGCGGAAGTCGGTCAGCGCAGCCTGGCGACGGCGCGCGACCTTCTCGCGGAGCGGGATAGCGCTCACGAGAGTGCCTCGTCATCGTCGGCGATCGCCTCGAGGTCCACGTCGTCATCCCCTTCGGCTTCGTCCTCGAGCTCGTAGGCGAGGTCATCGTCGAGCAGCTCGTCGTCGATAACGGCGAGAGCTCGATCGGCGTGGTCCTGCATGATCGGTGAAAGCTCCCGCTCGACAGGCTGCGCTGACGCGGCCGGCATCGGTGCCGCGGCTCGCGGCCGTCCCTGTCCTGGCGTCGGCGGGTACATCGCGACGAAGTCCGCGAACGCCTTCGGGTCGGGGCAGCGGCCGCGCAAGAGCTGCCCGTAGAGTGCGAGTCCGGCGGCCATCGGGTCACGGCCCAGGCGCGAGGCGAAGTCGCGCTCGAACAACTGCAGCCGGAGCCCGATCACCTCGTCGTCGGCGGAGAGCGGCGCGGGCGTTGTCGCGTGAGCCGCGGCGCCCATAGGGGTCAGGTCTTCGGGGTCGATTGAAGACAGCTCGTCACCGATTCCGTGCATGGATTCCTCTCAGGTCGGCCCGCCGCAACGCGAGCTCGCGGTAAGTTGTTTTCATTTGCGCAAGAAGCTCAATCTCCACTGCGGACGCGTCGCGGCCCGTGATCTCGACGAGCGAGCGAAACAGGTGATTCTTGAAACAGCGCGGCCAGGAGAGTTCGAGCACGGACGACCGGGTGCGGATGAGCTTCAAATCGTGAATCGTGATGCCCTGCCCCGAGGCGAGCTTCATGTGGGCGTCGCATCGGAGCGCGATGACTCCTTCGCCTAACTCTGCCTGCGAAATCGTGACGTTTTCTGCGTTCATCACTTCACCTCCTGCCTTCGAA
>JAMPYE010000503.1 GCA_023700825.1 Thermoanaerobaculia bacterium
CTCCGGCCTCCGCGCCTCGTCCTCTTCGCATCCTCGTGCCCCGGTCGCGATCCCCGCCGCCGTGCGCGGGTATCATGTCGTCCATGAACACCGCAGCTGGAGAAGTGCTCGGCGCCATGATCACCCCGGCCGTCCTGATCTCGGCGTCCGGGACCCTCGTCCTCTCGACGTCGAACCGTCTGAGCCGCGTCGTCGACCGCGTGCGCTCCCTCTCCTCGGAGGCGGAGCAATCCTCGCTGCCCGGCGGCAAAGCGCTCGTCGCGCGCAGGGCGGTGTTGATCGGCAGCCAGCTCGTACAGCTCGCGCAGCGTGCCGAGATGCTCCGCACCGCGCTCACGACGCTCTATGCGTCGATCGGGCTCTTCGTCGCGACGAGCCTGGGCGTCGCCGCAGTCGTACTCTTCAGCTGGACGAACTTCGTCGCGATCGCGCCCGGCATCACGGGGGCGTTTGCCCTGTTGTACGGCAGCCTGCTCCTGGTTCGCGAAGCGCGGCTCGCGATCGTCTCGACGCTCGAAGAGATGGACTACGCGCGCGCGAACGTGAAGGCGACCCTTCCTGATGAGCGGAAGCCGCAGCCGGAGTGAGGGTCAGCCCCTCGTCCCTTCGGGAGCGGTCAACGCTGGAGCCCCGCAAACTACGCTCCCAACGTCGATTCCGTAGGGGCGACCCGCCGGGTCGCCTGTCGGGCGGGTGGTGGCGCGCCTTCGGCGCCGCCCAGGCAGGAGTGCGTGCGCCACATTCTCCGGTGCTTCGCATCACCGTGTGAATGACCGGACCGGCCGTACATTTTCCCCACAAGCAGTGGGCCCCGGAGTCACGCCATGATCGGCCGCACGGTCGGGCACTATCGCATCCTCGAACGCCTCGGCGGGGGCGGGATGGGGGTGGTCTACAAAGCCGAAGACCTGGCCCTGGGGCGATTCGTCGCGCTGAAGTTCCTTCCTCCGGAGCTGACGCGCGATCCCGAGGCGAAGAGCCGCTTCCTGCGCGAGGCGCGCGCGGCTTCGCTGCTCGACCACACCAACATCTGCACGATTCACGAGATCGGCGAGACCAGCGACGAGCAGACCTTCATCGCGATGGCCTGCTACGACGGAGAGACGCTCGCGACGAAGATCGAGCGAGGAGCCACGGAAATCGACGACGCGCTGCGACTCGCCGCGCAGGTCGCGCGCGGCCTGCGCAAGGCGCATGACTCGGGCATCGTCCACCGCGACATCAAGCCGGCCAACGTGATCGTGACGAACGAAGGCGTCGCGAAGATTCTCGATTTCGGCCTCGCGAAGCTCGCCGGCGCGACGCACATCACGCAGTCGAAGACGACGCTCGGCACGCTCGCCTACATGGCGCCCGAGCAGATTCGCGGCGAGGCCGTCGGCCCGCAGGTCGATCTCTGGGCGTTGGGCGTCGTGCTCTTCGAGTTGCTGACGGGGCAGCGCCCGTTCCGCGGCGAGTACGCGCAAGCGGTGGCGTACTCGATCCTCAACGAGCAGCCGGCGTCGCTGAAGGAGCTGAAGCCGGACGCGCCGCCGGAGCTCGAGCGGATCGTGAAGAAGCTGCTGCGGAAGGATCCGCTGCAGCGGTGTCAGACGGCGGACGAAGTTCTCGCGGAGCTTGAGACGTTGCGCGTGCCGAACTTGGGATCGGCAAAGTCGGGGGCGCGAGCGGCGAGGCCCCGAGAATGTCTTCGCAGCGGCGCACGACTCGGCCCGTACGAGATCGTGGAGCTGCTCGGCTCCGGCGGCATGGGCGACGTCTACCGCGCGCGCGACACGCGGCTCGACCGCCAGGTCGCGATCAAGGTGCTCGCCCGCGCCGTCTCCGAGGACGTGGCCCTGCGCGAACGGTTCCGACGCGAGGCGAAGACAATCTCGTCGCTCTCGCATCCGAACATCTGCACGCTGTTCGATGTGGGCGAGCAGGAGGGGACCGACTTTCTGGTGATGGAGCACCTCGCCGGCGAAACGCTCGCCGATCGCCTCGCCCGCGGAGCGCTGGCGGTTCCGGAGCTGCTCGAGATCGGGATCCAGATCGGCGATGCGCTCGCCGCCGCGCACCGGCAGGGCGTCGTACACCGCGACCTCAAGCCTGCGAACGTCATGTTGACGGCGACCGGAGGCGTGAAGCTGCTCGACTTCGGTCTCGCCAAGGGGATCGCCTCGGTGCTGGAGGCGATCGACTCCGGAGGAGGAGTCGACTCGCCGCGCCCGGACGATCCGCCGGAACGCCGCAGCAACGAGTCGTCCGCGCCGGCCGCGGCGTCCCCGTCGCCGGAGACTCCCGCCCGGCCACTCACGTCCGAAGGCGTAATCGTCGGCACGTTGCCGTACATGTCGCCCGAGCAGGTGGAAGGCCGCGAGGCGGACGCGCGGAGCGACATCTTCGCGTTAGGCGCGATCCTCTACGAGATGGCGACCGGGCGTCGGGCGTTCCGCGGCGACACGAAGGCGCGCCTGCTCGCGGCAATCCTGGAGCGCGAGCCGAAGGCGCTGGCCGAGAGCGGAGCGCCGTCCGCGTCCGCGCTGCAGGCGGTCGTGAGCCGGTGTCTGGAGAAGGATCCCGAGAAGCGCTTCGCCGCGGCGACGGACGTGACAGACCAGTTGCGGCGGCTGGCGGCGTCAGGCGAGATGGAGTTGTCGGCCGTCGGGCGCCTGACACGACTACCGGCGCGCTGGATGGCTGCCCACGCTGCAGCGGTATCCGTGATCGTCTCGCTGCTCGTGGTGACTGGTGTGGTTTTCGGGATCCTCGAATGGCGGCGCGAGCACGCGGACGCGGCGCCGGGAACGGCGACCGCGACGCCAGCTCCGGCGGCAATCGGGCCAAAGCTGGAGCCTCGGCGCGTCGTGGTGGCTGTGTTCGAGAACCGGACGGGAGACGGCTCGCTGGATCGAGTCGGGCAGATGGCGGCGGACTGGATCATCGATGCGCTGGTGCCGACTGGAACGGATGTGGTGGCCGCGGCCGTGAGCTCGGTTCCTGCTGCGAAGACTGACGGGCGCGATCACGCCGGCCCGGACGCGGATCAGGCGGTCGTACTTGCCGAGGCGGCGAAGGCGGGTCTGCTCGTGACGGGGGAAACTTACCTGTCGGGAGACTCGATTCGTTTGCACGCGAAGGTCATCGACGTGGCGACCCGGAAACTGCTCTACGCCATTGATCCTGCTGAGGCTCCCCGCGCGAATCCCGACGGCGCGGTGGAAGCCGTGAGCGCTCGGGCGCGTGACGCGGTGACGCACGCCATCAGAATCCGGGAAACAGATCCCATTGCCAGGTGGAACGACCGATCAATGTTATCGGAGCTGCGGCCGCCCCGTTACGAGGCCGTGGTGGAGTTGCGCCTGGCGCGTGAAGCGAGGAATCGACAGAACTCCACGGAGCAGTGCGCTCGCTCGGCGCGGGCCGTGGAGCTCGACTCGGAGTTCGTGACGGCGCTTTCGAGCCTCATGGATTGCCACTTCATACGGGGCGAATTTTCCGAGGCTGAGGCAAGCCGCGAGAAGGTCTGGGCGCTTCGGTCCAGGCTCACGCCCGCCGGGAGCCTCCACCTGGAAGGGTACATCGCCATGATGGATGGGAGACACGAGCGTGCCGTGGTCGTGCAGCGAGAGGCCGTAAAGCTCGAGCCGCGGGAGCCGGCGATGAGACACCAGCTGGCGCGGTACCTCATCCATGCCAACCGGCCTGGCGAGGCGATCACCGTGTTGGATTC
>JAMPYE010000504.1 GCA_023700825.1 Thermoanaerobaculia bacterium
CGACGCGGATCATGGACAGTTGGCGATCGCTTTCGTGTCCTGCTGCGGCTGGAAGGCGGTGCCCTGCGGATTGAAGTACGTCTTGTACGTGCCCGTCGTCGTGTCGGTGACCGTGATCGCCACCTCGACGTTCGTCAGCCCGCCCGCAAAGACCCAGTAGTTCGCGTTGATGCCGCAGCCGTTGAGCACCTTGATGATGATCTCGACGTTCGCGCTGTTGAAGAACCAGAAGTAGCCGGTGTCTCCGGTGAGTGCAACCGCCTGGCCGAGCCCGACCGCGCCGTTGGGAGGGGGCGTCGACCACGATGCATCGACGCGGAAGCGACCGTTGTTCAGGCAGAGCGTGTTGTTCCCCGGCGTGCAGACCGCGAACGGCGCGACTTCCTTCGTACCCGAGAGGATGTAGGCCTTGCCGGCCGGAATCGGATCGCCTTCGTTGATCTCCACGTATTCGACCGGCTCGGCGGCCACCTCGCCGCCGAAGCTCTCCATGAGGGCTTTCGAGCCGGAGCAGCTGAATGCCCCGGTGTCCTGGATCGGGTTGAAAGCCTTGCCCTGCGCGTTCGAGTAGATCTCCACCGCTCCCGTCTGCTGATCGGTGACGGTCATGGTGGCTTCCACGTTCGTGAGGCCCGCGGCGAACACCCAGTAACTGCCGTTGACGCCGCAGCCGTTGAGCACCTTCGTGACGACCTCGACGTTCTTGATGTCGAAGAACCAGAAGTAGCCGGTGTCATCGGTGATCGCGATGGGGTGCCCGATACCGGTCGAGCCGTCGGGCACCTTCCAGGCGACCTTCACCTTGAAGCGGCCCCCGCCGAGGCAGAGCGCGTCGGAGTCGCCTGCGCAGGTGCCGTTCGCCGACTGCTGCACGACGACGGTCTTGGTCTCGTCGTCGGTGCAGAAACCAAGGGAGCAGCCCGTGCCGGTGCCCGGCTTCGCGACGCTCAGTTTCACCTGGTAGGAGCCTGCCGCCGCAAACGTGTGCTGAACGACCGAGCCGTTCTGCTCGCCGCTGCTGTCGCCGAAGTTCCACTGGTAGGTGGTGGGGCCGCCCTGAGAGGCCGAGCCGTCGAAGTTCACCGCCTGGCCCGCGAAGATGGTCGTCGGACTGTAGGAGTACGCCGCGACCAGCACCCCGCCCGACGAGACGCTGATGGTGATCTGCTGTGTCGCGCTCGCTCCCGAGCAGCCGCCATTCGTGACGGACACGGTCTTCGTACCTGCGCTCGGCCACGACACGGTGATGGAGTTCGAGGTCGAACTGCCAACCCCTCCTTCCGTCGACCACTGCCACCCGCCGGAGCTCGGCGTGCAGTTGGCGGCGCTCGCCGAGAAGGTCAACGGCTGGTTGACGGTTCCGCCGGACGGGCCGCTGATGAAGATCGCGGGATTCCCGGTCGAGCTGCTGACCGAGATCGCCTTGTGGACGAAGGCCGACGACTGCGCGCCTCGCGTGACACGAAGGCAGGGCCGGTATGTTCCTGCGCTCGTGTACACGTGCGAGGTCACCGGTGATCCGCCGGGCGCGGAGTAGTTGCAGTTGCTCGCGCTAGTCGATGTGTTGTTCCAGTCGTAAGCCCATGTGTCCGGGCTGCCGGTCGAGTTGTCGGCAAAGCCGATCAGCTGGCCCACCGAAAAACTGCAGACGCCGAAGGTGCAGTTCAACGCGCTGAACGCCGCGGTGAGAGTTCCCTCGGTATTCACTTCGATGGCGAGCGCGTTGCTCTCGACCACCGCCCCCGTGCAACTGCGAACGCGAACCTTCACGTACTTCGTGCCGCTGCTCGAGTAGGTGTGCTGCGGATTCGGCCCCGTGGTCGGGTTGCTGGAGTAGGCCCCGAAGCTCGGAGTTGACGGGTTCCCGTCGTCGTCGAAGTCCCACGCCCATTCGGAAGCGCCGGTCGACTGGACGTGGAACTGAACCGTCGCCCCCGTCGTCGGATCCGCCGTGGGAGCGCCGTTGGTGCTGGTGACCGCAAGCGCCTGCTGCGTGAGCGAGAAGGCCCGCGAAACGATCGAGCCACCGGGGTTCGCGCTGTTGGAGACCCTCACCTGCGCGCGATACGTCCCGCTCGTCGCGTCCGCGGGAACGACCCAGCTGCACGGGTTGCCACCGCAGGACGGGACCGCGATCTCGCCGCCAGCCGGCGTCAGCACCGTCCATGCGTACGAGATCGGCGCCTGGCCGGTCACGCCGGTCGCGGTGAACGACACCGATTGACAAGAGGTGACGCTCGCCGGCGAAACCGTCACGTCGGCTACGCCTGCCCCGGGCCCGATCACGGAGAGATTCCGCGACGTCGAGTCGCAACCCAGATTGTTGCAGACCTCGAGTGTGATCAATTTCGTGCCGGAGGTCGCAAAGGTGACTCCGCTGGGATTCTGCACGGCAGACGATGCGGGAGAGCCACCCTGGAAGGTCCACGCCCACGACGTCGGGCTGCCTCCGGACGCATCGAGAAAGTTCACCGGGGTGCCGGGGAAGACCTCCGACGGCGACCAGTTGAAGTTAGGCGCCGGTGCCCCGCCGCTGCGGCGGTGGATGTCGAACAGTGTCGTGGCAGCGTGATACAGGTAGTCGCCGTAAAACTTCGCCCGGCGGGGCGCGACCCGGTTGAAGCCTGTCGGCGTCGCCCGGTAGTACCAGTTCCAGTAGCCGGTCGCGTATCCCTCCGCGACTCCGTCAGGCGGCGTGATGTCGCGGGGCGAAGCGGGATTGGAGACGTCGTAGAGCCACTCCTGTCTCCTCGATCCACCGCACAGCGCCTCCGAGCCCAGATGCAGGAACGGGGTCGAGCCGCTGCGGGAGAAGGTCACGAAGTAGCGGGCCGCCCCGGTATCGCCGTTAGGCACCGTCGCGAGCGGGTTGCCGATGCTGCCGCAGCCCCCCGTGGCCGCGCACGAAACGTCGTAGATTCGCAGCTCGGTCGTTCCGCTGGCGCGCACGGCGAGGTAGTAACTCCCTCCCTGGCTCCACATCGCGACACCGAACGCGATCGTGCTCGGAATCAGGGTCGTCACGAAGCTCGGCGAACCGGGGTTGGAGACGTTCCAGAGCTCCACTCCCGGGCTCACCCCGGAGCTGAACGCCACGAGTGGTCCGGCGCCGGCGACGTAGGAAACGTTCGTCCGCGAACCGAGTTTTCCGCGCCAGATCCCGCCGCACTGGACACTCTGCGAGGTCGTCTCGACACACGCGCTCGATCGCGCCGCGGCCATGGTCATGTCGTAGACCATCAGGCCGCGACCTTCGGAAGCGCCGAAGGCGTAGCTGTTCCCGCCGATCGTCGTCGCGTAAACACCCTTCACGGGGTTCGCGTCGCCGAAATCCTGGTAGACCGCCCGGGGCGAGCCCTTGATCGACGTGTTCCAGATCGACAGTCCGACACCGTCGGCGGCCGCGACCGCGATTACGTCGTCGTTTCCTTCGGGCGCGTCGACGTCGTGGACCGGAAACTTGTTTTCGAAAGCCGCAGGGAAGGTCGGGAACCCACCGGTCCTGCCATCCACCTGCGCGACTCGATTAGGCGCGGAAGGCGACGAGCGAGCATCCCAGATCTCGAACCCGGTATGGATCGCGGTGAAGATGTAGCCGTTCTCGACGTCGAGCCCCACCCAGTAAGGATTGGCCGCATTGTACGGGAGCGCGTCGGAGTGGTTGGTCGAGTCACGATTCGATGGAATCGCCGCATCCGCGGGCCGCAA
>JAMPYE010000505.1 GCA_023700825.1 Thermoanaerobaculia bacterium
AAGGCGCTCGCCGACATGATGGCGCAGTACGAGAAGTCGAAGGGAGAGATCGAGAAGGAAAAGGGCGACATCGAGAAGAACGCCGCCTACGAGTACAACAAGCAGCTCGTGTCGAAGTACGCGAGCACGCTCGACGCCCTCACGACCGAGATGGCGAAGTACTACGACAGCGACGACGACGCGAAGAAGAACATGGCCGAGATCGAGAAGGCCATGCAGGGCGCCGGAGCCGGCGCCGCCGCGACGAAGTAGCCGATGCCGTCTCCACGGCGATTCCAACGGAAGCTCCGCTGCTCCTCCTGTGCGTGGAGTGCTCCGTTGGATCGCCTGTTCAATCTCTGTCCCGAATGCAGCCTTCCACTGATCGTCGAGTACGACCTCAACGCGGATCCCGGCCTGCGGAACGAACTGCGCGACCGCCGCGCCGATACCTCGCGCTACCACGAGCTGCTCCCGTTCGACGACCCGTCGGAGCTCGAAGGGCTCGGCGAGGGCTGCACTCCCCTGCTCGCCGCTCACTCTCTCGGGCATCTCGGTGACGTCCGATTCAAGGACGAATCGAAGAACCCCACCCGCTCGTTCAAGGCGCGCGGCATGGCCGTCGCCGTGTCGATGGCGAAGAAGCTTGGAGCGAAGTCGCTCGGGGCCCCCACCGCAGGCAACGCCGGATGCGCACTCGCCGCCTACGGCGCACGTGCGCGCCTCCCCGTGTTCGTCGCGATGCCGAAGGACACTCCGCGCTCCATCGTCGACGAAGCGAAAGGGTTCGGCGCGGAGGTCGAGCTCGTCGACGGGTTCATCACCGACTGCGCTCGCGTCGTGCAGGCTCGGCTCGCCGCCTCCGGCGGATTCGAGCTCTCGACGCTTCGGGAGCCTTACCGCGTCGAAGGAAAGAAGCTCATGGGGTACGAGCTGCTCGAGGACCTCGGAAGACTTCCCGACGTGATCCTCTACCCCACTGGCGGCGGAACCGGGCTGATCGGAATGTGGAAGGCGTTCGACGAGATGGAACGCCTGGGATGGATCGACTCGCGACGGCCGCGACTCTGGTCGGTGCAGGCGGAAGGATGCGCGCCTATCGTCCGCGCGATGGACCAGGGGCTCGAAACCGCGCCCGCGTGGGAGCACCCGGTGACGGGAGCCTGGGGACTTCGCGTGCCGCGAGCGATCGGCGATCGCCTCATGCTGCGCGCCCTTCGGGAATCGGGCGGAGGCGCCATCGCCGTGCCCGAAACGGCGATCGAGCCCGCCGCGGATCGCATCCGCCGTGACGAGGGAATCGACGCGGGCCCGGAGACCGGGGCCGCGCTCGTGGCTCTCGAACGACTCGCGCAGATGCGGCTCGCACGGAACGACGAGACCATCGTCGTCTTCAACACGGGCGGCAACAAGTACTCCCGGTAGCAAAGTCCTCTGGCCTTTGCCGAACCACGCAGCTCGCGCGGAGCGGAGGCCGCGGGCCTCCGCCCGACGGCCGGAGACCGTCACCACGAGCGATCCTCCGCGAGACTCTGTCGCAACTACTGGCGCGATCCAACGATTCGCGTTACGATCCGCCGGCTCCGCGTCCGACGGAGCGAGGAGATTCCCGTGACGTTGACTCTTGCTTCCATCGAGGCCGGTTACGGCCTCTCGCGTGAGCGCCTTCTCCGGATCGAGTACCACCTGCGGCTCACCCGCTCGCTCGAAGAGCGGATCGTCTCGCTCTTCCGGCAGGGCAAGGTGATCGGCGGCATTTACCGATCGCTCGGGCAGGAGGGAGAGTCGGTCGCCTGCGCCGCCGCACTCGACTTCTCCAGGGGCGACATCGTCTCCCCGCTCATCCGAAACATGGGCTCGCTGCTCGTTGCGGGCGCGTTGCCTGTCGAAATCCTGCGGCAATATCTCGCGAGGGGCAACTCGCTCACTCGCGGCCGCGAATTGAACATTCACATCAAGGACTTCAAACGCGGCTTCATGGGTCCCGTCTCCCCTCTCGGCGCGATGATCCCGGTGATGGCCGGCGTCACGATGGCGGGCCGGATACAGGGAAAGAGCATGGTCGGCATGGTGCACATCGGCGACGGCGGAGCATCGACCGGCGCGTTTGCCGAAGGACTGAATTTCGCCACGGTGCAGAGGCTGCCGCTGGTGATCGTGATCGAGAACAACGGCTACGCCTACTCGACGCCGACGGTGAAGCAGACGCTCGCTACGCGCCTTGCCGATCGCGCGCTCGGCGTCGGAGCGACCGGAGAGACGGTCGACGGAAACGACGTGCTCGCGACGTACGCCGCGGCGAAGCGCGCGGTCGACCGTGCGCGCGCCGGCGAGGGCGTCACGCTGCTCGAAGTCGTAACCTTCCGGATGAAGGGGCACGCCGAGCACGACAACCAGTCGTACGTTCCGAAGGAAGTCATCGAGGAGTGGAAACAGAAGGACCCTGTCGACCGGTACGAGCGCGTTCTGCTCGAGGCGGGAGTCGCCACTCCGGACGACCTCGCCGCCATTCAGGCTCGCGTGAAGGGCGAGCTCGACGCCGCCGTCGACGAGGCCGAGCGCTCTCCCCTGCCGATCGCCGAGGATGCGGCGCGCGGCGTCTACCACGGCGACGGATTCTGGGACGAGCCGCGCTAGCGCGAGTCAACGAGAGACGATCGACATGAGCGAAAACCTGATACCGAAAGCCGGCGGCGAGACGCTTTACATCGACGCCATCCGCCAGGCGATGCGCGAAGAGATGCACGCGGATCCGAGAGTGTTCCTCATCGGCGAAGACGTCGGTGTCTTCGGCGGCGCGTTCAAGACGAGCTCCGGGCTGATCGAAGAGTTCGGCGCTACGCGCGTGATCGACACGCCGATCTCCGAAGTGGCGATCACAGGCGCGGCGTGCGGCGCGGCCCTCATGGGGATGCGTCCGATCGCAGAGATGCAGTTCATCAATTTCATCACCGTCACGTTCGACATGCTCTCAAGCTTCGCCGCGACGTCGCGGTACCGCGGTAACGGCGGTTGTCCCATCGTCGTGCGCGGCCCGGCGGGTGGCGGGGTCCGCGGCGGCCCGTTCCATTCGGGAAATCCCGAGGCGTACTTCTTCAACATCCCGGGGCTGAAGATCGTCTATCCGGGCACCGCCTACGACGCGAAAGGGCTGCTCAAGGCGGCGATCCGCGACGAAGACCCGGTGCTCTACCTCGAGCACAAGTTCCTCTATCGACGTATCAAGGAAGATCTCCCAGTGGATGACTACGTCGTCCCGATCGGCAAGGCGAAGCTTCGCCGCGAAGGGCGCGATCTGACGATCATCACCTACGGGGCGATGATCTACCTGGCGGAAGAAGCGGCCGAGGAGCTCGCGAAGGACGGGGTGAGCGTCGAGATCCTCGACATGCGGTCGATCCTTCCGTTCGACGAAGAGGCGATGCTCGAATCGGTCGCGAAGACGAACCGCGCGATCGTCCTCTACGAGGCGCCGCTCACCGGAGGCGTGGGCGCGGAGTTTGCGGCGCGAATCGCCGAAAAGGCATTCGACTGGCTCGACGCCCCGATCAAGCGCGTCGCGTCGCTCGACACCCCGGTGCCGTACGCCCCGCAGCTCGAGGACTTCCACCGACCGAGCAAAGCGAAGCTGATCGCGGCGGCGAAGGAACTGCTCCGCTACTGATGCGGCTGAACACAACGAATGCAGAATGCTGAATGCAGAACGGAAGAATGCAGAAAGGGAACCG
>JAMPYE010000506.1 GCA_023700825.1 Thermoanaerobaculia bacterium
AGATGTCTCGGCAGCACGCTGCCGAAGAGCGAGACCGGCCACTTCTCGAGTGCCTCGGGAAGCAGTGTGTGGTTCGTGTACCCGAACGTGCGGCGCGTGATCTCCCACGCCTGCTCCCACTCCATCATTTCCTCGTCGACGAGAATCCTCATGAGCTCGGCGACCGCCAGGGCGGGGTGGGTGTCGTTGAGCTGCACGGCGTACTTCTCGTGAAACGCCGACAGGTCGCGCGCCGTCTGACGGTGAATCCGGATCATGTCGCGCAGCGAGCAGGTGACGAAGAAGTACTGCTGCTCGAGCCGGAGGCGTTTGCCCGAGAGCGCGGCATCGTTCGGGTAGAGAACCTTGCTGATCGTCTCGGACGCCACCTTGTCCTCGACGGCGCCGTAGTAGTCGCCGACGTTGAACGCCTCGAAATCGAGCGACTCGGTGGCCTCGGCGCTCCAGAGCCGGAGGAGGTTCGCGGTGTTGACCTGGTGCCCGAGGATCGGCGTGTCCCAGGCGATTCCCTTGATGACCCGCTCGGGAATCCAGTTGACCTGCAGCCGCCCCGCGCCGTCGGTGATCGTCTCCGTGCGTCCGCCTAACCGGACCTCGAAGGTGATCTCGGGGCGGGCGATCTCCCACGGGTTCCCGAGGCGAAGCCACTTGTCCGACGTCTCGACCTGCCAGCCGTCGCGGATCGTCTGGTCGAAGATGCCGAACTCGTAGCGGATGCCGTAGCCGATCGAAGGGATCTCGAGCGACGCGAGCGAGTCGATGTAGCAGGCGGCGAGACGGCCGAGGCCGCCGTTGCCGAGACCCGGCTCCTCCTCCTGCTCGAGCAGGCTGTCGAAGTCGAGCCCCAGTTCGCTCATCGCCTGGCGCGCCGGCTCCATCATGCCGAGGTTCACGAGGTTGTTGCCGAGGTGGGGGCCGAGGAGAAACTCGGCGGAGAGATAACAGACCGTTCGCACGCGCTTGCGGTAGTAGGTCTCGGAGGTGCGAACCCACTTGCCGAGCAGCCGGTCGCGGACGCTGAGGGCGAGCGCGAGGTACTTGTCGTTCATCGACGAGGTCGCGGGAAAGCGGCCGAGTGAGTAGAAGAGGTGCTCCTGGAACGCGCGCTTCCACGCGTCGACGTCGAGTCCTCGGCGGGAAGGGCTGGGAGTGCGACGTTCGGATTTGGCGGTCTCAGGCGTCATCGGGGTGTCTCCGTTGCCAGCTGCGAGGTTGCGTCAGTCGTGCGATCTCTGCGAAGGAAAACTATACCCCCGCGAGAGCGGGTGGGATGCGAAAGGGAACACTCGATAGAATCGAGCCGGGGAGGAAGGCGAATGTCGAAGCTGACACCGAAGATCATCCTCGAAGGGGCGCGTCTCACGTTCAAGACGGAGATCGCGTTCGCGCTCAACGAGCACCCCCGGATCGTCGGCCCGCGGAAGTACCGGTACCACTCCCCGCTCGTTTCCGCCGAGTGGTGCGCGTTCACGAACTTCCCGTGGGGCAGGGGCCTGATCAACTTCGAGCCGCAGGAAGAGCAGTTGGCGATGGAGACCTATGCGACGTGGGTGAGGCTCTTCGAGCTCCAGCGCTACTACTCGTGGATCGTCGACCGCTTTCACATTTCCACGCAGGCATACCAGCTGCAGGCGCGCGGGAAGCGATACGACTTTCACTGGATCGAGGAGCGCCTCCTGCCGCTCAACTTCCGGCTCGTCTACTGCACGCGAAGCGCGGAGTCATTCGAGGCCGCGCGCGCGGAGCGGCTGAAGGTCTCGGGCAAGCCGTCGCAATACGACGACCTTTCGCTGTTCGTGCGCGAGCAGGAGTTGATGGACGATCTCGTGAGCGCGTCGATGCTGCCGGTGTGCAGGATCGACATCTCCGACAACGACGTGGCGGGCGCGGTCGAGCGAATCGCCGGCTGGATGGAGACGACGGGCGGGCTCACGATGGAGTGACGCGAGGACGGTCGCGGCACATGCATCCCGACGGGGTATCGAGCGAGGAGCAACGCGAGTTCCCGCAGAGTCTTTCGTCCGGGTTCCGTGACACGTCATCGCACTCGAAGCGGCTCGTCAAGTAGAGTTAGCGCCGGCAGGCCACATGCCGGAGCCTGCGGTTTCCTGGTCACACACGACGGCTGGCGGCGGGTCGCTCGACCGCGTCTCGCAGCGCCGCGGCGCCGGGGAGCCAACACAGAGGGAGGCACAATGCGCAAAGAGCATGATCTTCTTGGAGAGCGAGCGGTACCCGACGATGCTTACTACGGCGTGCAGACGCTGCGGGCAATGGAGAACTTCCGGATTTCGGGTGTTCCCATCTCCCACTATCCCGACCTGATTCGCGCCTTCGCGATGGTCAAGCTCGCCGCGGCGCGCGCGAACGTGTCGGTCGGCGCCATGGAGCAGAGACTTCTCGCTCCGATCGAGAAGGCGTGCCGGGAGCTGATGGACGGGAAGCTCCACGAGCAGTTCGCCGTCGACGTTTTCCAGGGCGGCGCGGGAACGTCCACGAACATGGCCGCGAACGAGGTCATCGCGAATCGGGCGCTCGAGATCATGGGGAAGGAGAAGGGCCAGTACAAGTACTGCGATCCTCACGACCACATCAATCTCGCGCAGTCGACCAACGACGCCTATCCGAGCGCTCTCCACCTCGGAATCGCGTTGCTCAACACGAAGCTGGTCGCCGAGATGCGCGAGCTCGCGGAGTCGTTCCACCGCAAGGGAGAGGAGTTCAAGAGCATCGTCAAGATGGGGCGCACGCAGCTCCAGGACGCGGTCCCGATGACGCTCGGTCAGGAGTTCCGCGCCTTCGGCAAGAGCCTCGAGAACGAGGTCGTCGCGCTCGAGCGGATCGAGGGCGTTCTCCTCGAGGTCAACATGGGCGGCACGGCGATCGGCACGGGCCTCAACGCGCCCAGGGGATTCTCGAAAGAGTGCGTGAGGCACCTCGCGGAGATCAGCGGGAAGAAGATCAAGCTGGCCGCCGACCTCGTCGAGGCGACGCAGAGCACGCAGCCGTTCGTGCTCTACTCGTCGGTACTCAAGAGCCTCGCGATCAAGCTCTCCAAGATCTGCAACGACCTGCGCCTCCTGTCGTCGGGGCCGCGCGCGGGTTTTTTCGAGATCAACCTGCCCGCGAAGCAGCCCGGCTCGTCGATCATGCCGGGCAAGGTCAACCCGGTGATCCCCGAGGTCGTGAACCAGGTCTGCTTCAAGGCGATCGGGAACGACCTCACGGTCAGTCTCGCCGCCGAGGCGGGGCAGCTCCAGCTCAACGTGATGGAGCCGGTGATCGCGTCGTGCATCTTCGAGTCACAGACGCTCTTCATGAACGCGGCGCGCACGCTGCGTGAGGAGTGCGTCGACGGAATCACGGCGAACGAGGACGTCTGCAGGCGATTCGTCGAGCATTCGATCGGCGTGGTGACTGCGCTCAATCCGGTGATCGGCTACGAGAAGGCAACGGCGCTTGCAGCGGAAGCGCTTCGGACCGGCCGCGGCGTCGTCGAGCTGGTGCGCGAGAAGAAGCTGCTGAGCGAGAAAGAGATCGCGAGGGTGCTCGACCCGAAGGCGATGGCTGGGACGGATCGGGAGTAGGGTCAGGTCCGATGGCCTTGAGTTAAGGACGAAAATCCGCATTTGGAACGATGAACTGGGAACCCGGAAACCCCCGCCCGGCGCCGTTTTCCGGGTTCAACATTCATCGTTCTGC
>JAMPYE010000507.1 GCA_023700825.1 Thermoanaerobaculia bacterium
GAGACCGACATCAACTGGGCGCCTAACCGCTCCTGGCTCGTGACGCTCGGATTCAGCTACAACAAGACCGAAATCAAGGATCCGAACCTGACGGTCGCGCCGTGCGCCGCGTGCACCGTGCTCGATCCGGTGGTCGGGGGCCTCGCCTACATCGACGGCAACAGCCTGCCTCACGCTCCCGAGATCATCTTCAACGGGATCATCGACTACAAGCGGCCGGCGGGTGCGGGCATGCTCCTCGCCTCGCTCGATTGGGCCTACTACGATGACAAGCAGTTCTTCCTCTACGAGTCGGAGGAGTTTCACGCCGACGGCTTCGAAGTCGGCCTACGCTTCGGGTACGGCTGGGCCGACGGTCAGTACGAGCTGGCCGCCTACGGCCGCAACGTGACGGACGAGGAGATCGTTCAGAACGGGATCGACTTCAACAACCTCACCGGCATGATGAACGACCCGGCAATCTACGGCCTGCAGTTCACCTTCAGGCCGTCGTGCCGCCAGACGACGCGGACACCACCGCCGCCGGCCCCGGCGCCCCTGCCGCCTCCGCCGCCGGCCCCGGCTCCGGTCGAGGCTCCGCCCGAGCCGGTCGCAGCATCGCGCCTGCCGCAGGAGATCATGGCGACCGACGTGATGTTCGACGACGCCTCCGCGCGCCTCACCAACATCGCCAAGGCGCAGCTCGACGACGTCGCGCTTCGCATGAAGTCCGAGCCGACCGCCACCACCGTGGTCGCCGGCTTCACCGACGGCACGGAGAAGACGGGCGCCGGCAACGATCTCGATCGTCGTCGCGCGGAAGCGGTGCGGGACTACCTGGTCAGCCGCCACGGCATCGACCCGTCGCGCATCACGGCCGAGGGTAAGGGCACCGGCTCGCGCAGCGCGAGCGTGAAGCTGATCGTTCCGTAGATATCCGCTCAGCGTAACTTCAAACGGCCCCCGCGAAAGCGGGGGCCGTTTCGTTTGGAGCAAGGGCGCGAGGCGAGAGGCGACAGGCGATGAGCAGGCGGATCAGAGCTGCGCGGAAACCGAAATGAAGAATGTCGAATGAGGAATGAGGAATTGAGAATGAAAACCCCTTGAACGGGGCTCCCGGTTCTCAGTTCTTCATTCCCCATTCCTCATTCGACATTGCTCATTTCGGTTTCCGCATGCGGCACGTTAGCTCCGCCCGCCTGCTCATCGCCTCTCGCCTTTCGCCTCTCGCCTCATTGCCCGCTTTGCTCTAGACTCCCTCCGCAATCCGCGCCCTGGAGGGGTTCCGCGCATGACCGACACCGCAACCGTTGCCGCAACGACCGACGCCCCCGCTCCGCGCTACTCCTGGTACGCGCTCGCGGTGCTCACGACCGTGTACGCGCTGAACTTCCTCGATCGCACGCTGATCTACATCCTGTTCACGCCGATCAAGAAGGAGATGCACTTCTCCGACCTGCAGCTGGCGCTGCTAGGCACGACGTCGTTCGTCATCTTCTACACGCTGCTCGGAATCCCGTTCGGCCGTCTCGCGGACCGGAAGTCGCGGAAGAACATCATCGCTTCGGGCCTCGCGATCTGGAGTCTCTTCTCCGGCCTAACCGGCTTCTGCGACAGCTTCTGGACCCTCTTCTTCTGCCGCGTCATGGTCGGGGTCGGCGAGGCGACGCTGGGGCCCGCGGCGCTCTCTCTCCTGAGCGACTACTTCCCCGTGCGCGTCCGCGCGACCGTCCAGTCGGTCTACTCGTCGGGCATCGCCGTCGGAGGCGGTCTCGCCTTCTTCCTCGGCGGCTGGATCGGGCAGGCGTTCGGCTGGCGCTGGGCGTTCTACCTGCTCGGCTTCCCCGGCCTCGTACTCGCCGTGCTCGTCTTTCTTCTTCGCGAGCAACCGCGCGGAGGCATGGAAGTCGCGTCGGCGGCTCAGTCGAGCGGCGACTGGAAACTGCTGCTTCGCTCGAAGCCGCTCCGCTACCTGCTGATCGGATACGCGCTTCTCGGCCTCGCGTCGAACAACCTCGGCATCTGGGTTCCGACGTTCTTCGTCCGCGTGCACGAGCTGAGCATCCTGACGATCGGCGCCGCCGCCGGCGTGATCTCGGTCCTCGTCGGGATTCCTGCGATGGTCTACGGCGGATACCTCTCGGATCGCCTGCGGCGCGCGTTCCGCGGAGGCCGCATGGCGCTGACCGCCTGTGCCGCCCTCGTGTCGATCCCGCTCTGGATCGGACTGCTCTTCGTCGACAACCTCGCGCTGCTGGTGACGCTGAACATCGTGCTCTACGGCGTGTCGATCCTCTGGGTCGGACCCGCGACGGCCGACGTTCACGAAATTTCGGGACCGCACCTTCGCGGCCTCGCGATCGGCATCTTCTTCTCGGCCGTGAACATCGTCGCTTACGGCATCGGGTCGCCGCTGATCGGAAAGCTGAGCGATGTGTTGGGTGTCGCGACGAATGCCGGGCAGATGCGCTATTCGCTGCTCGTCTGCCCCGCCGCGTGCGCGATCAGCGCGCTATTGCTGTGGCTCGGCAGCCGGGCGCGGGCCGCCGAGGCGGGCGCTGGCGCGAATTGAGAATTGGGAAATCGAGAATTGAGAGATGCCAGGAAGCTCGAGCAATGAGAGTCGGATCGCCGCGGTAAAGGCGGAGCGATCTCTGATTGCTGAATTCTCAATTCGTGTCGCGGCGCGCCGCCCGCGCGGGAGGCGACGAGCGTCCAATCGCCGCCGGCCACGGCGAGATCCGGGACCGCGCGGGCGCGACGCCTATTCGCGGCAGAGCGACCGCGGGCGGCAGGCCCGCGGACAGCGCCTCACGGGAGTCGAGCGCGCGGCGTAGCGCGGATCCCGCGCACGCACGCGGGCGACCATGCAACGCCTCCGGGACTGATCTGACCGGGCTCCGACTCGACTCCAAGGGACTGGTCTCATCCACCCCTCCGTCCGCCGCTCCCGGCATTCACCGGCGAGCAGCCCGTGAACCTCGAACCGCGCGCCCGCGCACGATGCGCCGGGCGCGGAAACGTCACATCGAATCCATGAGGCCGTCCTCGACGATCGCGGTCTCTGCGCGCGTGAAGTACGGGCTCTGCACCGCCGGACCGTAGAGAATCAACTCTCTCGAGACGAGATAGATCCGGTCGATGAGCTGCTGGACTGCCGGCCGGAAGAGCTCCACCCTGGCGCGCACCCGGTGATGCTCGAGCGTTTCGTCGAGCTGCGGCAGATACTCCACGCGGAACATGTAGTCGCGCGCGATGAGGACGATCTCCGCGAGCTCGTCGAGCCCCTGGGTCTGCGACGGGCGCAGCAGGAACTCGTTGAGCGCCTCGCCGACGCGTCTCTCCATCGACGAGAGCATCGTCTCGGTCTCCCACGGGTCGATCATCTGGAGCAGGGCTCGGATGATCACGTCACCCTCCGCGCGCAGGGGAAACTCGTCGCGGGGGGCGGTCGGCTGAACCGAGCGCGTCCCGAGAGCCCAGCAGAGCGCCGAGCGCAGGCTCCAGACGGCACGCGCGCTGAAGAGCGTCGGCTCGATGCCGGCCATGAAATCGGTGACGAACTTTCCGCCACCGGTGGCGAGATCGGTGTCGAGGTCGGCCTTCAGGACCAGCCAGCGCTCGAGCGCCTGGTCGAAATCGCCTCGGGCGCGCTCTCCCGCCGCTGCTTCGTGCAGCCCGCGAAGCAGGCGGCGCGTCCCCCCCATCTCGAACAGCAGC
>JAMPYE010000022.1 GCA_023700825.1 Thermoanaerobaculia bacterium
ACACTTTGTGCGACGCCACACTTCCTGCAATGCTGCCGTGACGCGGGTCACGGCCGCTAGTGATGCTCACGGCCGCAGGGCTTGCATCTTGGGCGCTGTCGCGTGACCGGATTGACTGACAGGCGATCTCAGGGTTCAACAGCGCGAGCGGTGTGGGCCTGAGCGCGGGTCGTGATCTGAAGACCAAAGAGCTTCGTCCGGATAGCGAGGCGCTGAAGAAGGTTGCTGATGATTCGCGTCGAGCTGGTGCGGCGTTGACGGTGCCGTTCTGATAAGGCTATCCGGAGGGAAGTCCCGGGAAGCAAGGGCGGAAGCCCGGCATAGATTACGGGCAAGGGGTACCGCCGGTTTCGAAGCAGGATTCCCCCGAATGGCTGCTGGAAACAACATCCAGCCCATCACGGGTCGGTCGAGCACCATGGTGAGCGAGCCCTCCGCTTGATGAATAGCCTCGAACTGAGAAGTGCCCGCGTCCACGCAGGTGAGCGTGCGGGGCGAGTGCTCTCGGCGGGTTCGCATCCCCACAGGCTAAATCGAGCTGCAAGGTGGGTAGGGATTTGGGCACATTCGACCACTCCTTCTTTGAAGGGAGTGAGCCGAGACTCATGCGACTCTCACTACAAATCGTTGATCGGTACATCCAGGACTGCTTGGAACAAGGCGTCGCTCCGCAGGTGGTTGATCTCGCGCGGCGACTCGGAATCTCTTCATGGGCGCTCACTCGCCGATTCGAGCGACTGCACCGTTGCCCGCCTGGGAGATACATGGAGACTGTCCAGTTGGACCGAGCGAAGTCGCTACTGCGCGAGACGATGCTTCCGGTGGAAGCAATCGTATCGCAATGCGGATTCGCGTCAGCCCGTGCATTCTATCGAGCGTTTAGTCGGAGCACAGGCACCACACCCAAGGCGTTCCGCCACGGGCACTCAGATGCACCACTGGAGAGCCCCCTGGTCGGCGTCGCTGGTGACGTTGCATGAGTGGATCACCTTGCGCTGCGTCAACTTCGTGTGTTTGTCATGGGATGGGGCTAAGGGCGCCAGACGATCCGCAAGATCAACGTCACCTCGCGCGAGCTCTTCCGCGAGGCATTCACCGCGGTCAATCTCTACTTCATCGAGATCTTCCAGTCGCTCTTCGGCGGCGGGCGCGCGGGCATCCAGCTCCTCGACGAGGAAGACATCCTCGAGAGCGGCATCGAGATCATCGCGCAGCCTCGGGGCAAAAAGACGCAGTCGATCACGCTCCTCTCCGGCGGCGAGCGGGCGCTCACCGCGCTCGCGCTTCTCTTCGCGATCTTCCGCTACAAGCCGAGCCCCTTCTGCCTGCTCGACGAAGTCGACGCGCCGCTCGACGAAGTGAACAACGAGCGCTTCGTCCGCCTCGTGCGCCAGATGTCGAGCGACACGCAGTTCATCGTCATCACGCACTCGAAGCGGACGATGGAAGCCGCCGAGGCGCTCTACGGCGTCACGATGGAAGAAGCGGGCTGCTCGCGACTCGTCTCGGTGAACTTCGCCGAAATGGAAGCCTGATCCGGCTCCCGAACCGCAATCGACCGAGCAACCGACGCGCGCCGCCCGAACGGGAGGCGCGTTTTGCTTTCTCCATCTGCTCGGCGACAGTTTCCACGCGTTTACCGTCGACAAGAACGGTCGAAGATGGCGAAGATCGTCGATGCTGTCGCCGGAGCATTCGGCACCTCTGCCCAAGATGTTCGCGAATCCCACTGTGGCGCGGCGCGAATGCTCGCCTCGTGGCCGGGCTGGTACGAAGGACTGAGCCACCTCCGATCGATCGCGGCAGCCCTCCTGTTGCGGAATTCGAGGATGCGGTCTCAGCCGAGATTCAGCAATGGTCGAGCAGAGATCCGGAGCGCTGGCCCCACCTCTGGCCCATCTGGAAATTCAAAGCTGCGGCCCTAACTTCTGAAATACTTCTGAGCAACTTCTGCGTGGCCTCGATGCGTGAACCGTCACGCGTGTTCCAGATCACATCGGGCGCCCCCCCAAGGCCCTAACGTTCGCGGCACTCGCAGCGTTGTAGATCTCAGGTAGGTCATAGGGCGGACGTCAGGAAGTCGGAACCGCAGCGCCATTCCTGGGGTTTCGACGCGTGACATCCAATAGCCTTGGAGGAACCTAGTGACCACATGGATGAAGAGAACCATCGGTGTCGCGCTCGGAATCTGCGCGTTCTTGCTCCTGGCCGCGACGAGCTGTACGATCGGGCCGGGCCAGTCCGACAGCGTGACCTTGCGCGTGCCTTACCGACAACAGGAGCAGTGGGATTACTGCGGCGCCGCGTCGGTGCTCATGTGGCGGCTCTACAACGGGCAGTCGGAATTGCCCCAGAACGAAATCTACACCTGGATGGGCGGGTCGGGAAGCGGACTGTACCCCGACGCGATTCGCGACGGCGCCAGCTACTACGCTGGCATGTCCGATGCCATCGTCGACCGAGCCGCGCAGGATCCCGTAGAGAGTCAGCGCGAGTTTTTCGCGCGACAGATTTCATCGATCGATTCGAACACCCCAGTCATTGCCATCGTCGAGGTCGGCTTCCATGCCGGCGTGATCGACGGCGGCACCTGGACGAGGGACGCGCAGACAAACCTGAACGTCTGGAACGACGTGTACTTCCACGACCCAAGAGGTTTCGCCGACCGATCGTACTCATCGGCGCAGTGGATGAGCCACGCGACGGGCGGCTATAACTCTCTCACCCAGATTGTCTCCAACAGCGCGACATTCAATTGGCAGTCAAATTACGATGCCTACGGCGACTCGATGGTCGACAGCTCGGGCGGAGGAATGGGACCGGAGGAGCAGTATGCGTATTGAAAGGCACATGCCAGGGATGAGAACGGTCGTACTGCTCGCAGGCGTGTTGCTCGCTCCGCTCACGCCGGCCGAGGCATGGAACCTCGCGCCATGCTCACCGGACGCAGCCTCGAAGCGGGCAGCGACGGCCAAGGAACTGCGGGAGGCGAAGCTCGGATCGTTGAAGTATCTACCGCATCCGTTCCCGCGGAACGCGAACGAGGTGATCGCCGACTACAAACATCAGGTCGTCGCTCGCTGGGGCAACATTCCGCGCGAGCAGTTGCGTCCTGGCCAGACGGCGCTCATCGACGGGCTCCGTCGGGATACGCTGCGAATCGAGGTGGTGACTGTCGAAAACTGGGGCGTCCGCCGCTGCAGCGACCCGCGGAGCGGCGACCGCTACTTTCTCCTGACGATCACGGATGCCTCAGGCAGAGAAATTGCCCGGGCGGCGCTCGAGGAGACCGGTTCGCTCGAGCAGACGGGATTCGCGAGTGGTACTGAAGCGCCACTTGTTCCGCCCTCCGCCGTCGCACAGCGTGTTGCGAAGCGATTCGGCTCCGGAGCGGAGTCCCCGGTGTATGTGACAACCACGGGCTCGCTCCGCTGCGATGTGCTGATGCCGTGCGTTGCGACGCGCGCGCAGGGGTCGGTGTATCTCGTCAGTAGCGAGAATGAGGTGTTCGAGATTCCGGCGCAGCGACGCCTGCTCTCGCTGAAGGATGATCTCGGGTCGCACGAGAAGCGGAACTCGAAACTGAACGAGCTCAAAGCAGACAACGAAGTCACAACCTCCTTGGGTGGGGATGTGTTCGTTGCACTCCGGAAGCACGGTCGCCTGAGCGACAAGTGAGTCTGCCACGTGCCGTAGGGCGACGGCGCTCTACGGCACGTACATTCATTCGGCGCTTCTCGCATCCCCGCCAGATGTCGAGCGACACGCAGTTCATCGTCATCACGCACTCGAAGCGGACGATGGAAGCGGCCGAGGCGCTCTACGGCGTCACGATGGAAGAAGCGGGCTGCTCGCGCCTCGTCTCGGTGAACATCGCCGAAATGGAAGCCTGATCCCCGAACCGAGAGCAATCCGCTGAGCGACGCGCGCCGCCCGAACGGGAGGCGCGCGTTTTGCTTTCTCCGCTCGGCGATCCGCGCCCGAGAGTGATCGCGACTCGTCCGGCGCCGATCGGGCAGTCTCCGCCGTCGTCTACCCGTGTGACGCCCGCCGCCCCTCTTCAGGCAGGCTCTCACGGTGCAGGGGTGACTGGGATCATCGTGCCCGCGCCCGGGTCAACGTAGATTCGAGCGTGCTGTGCGGCCCGTTGATCCTCGAAGCAGGATCGACGGGCGCCAGGGAAGGAAGACGACCCGACGGGTGGCGGCCCGATTCAGCAAGATCGCCAGCGCCCTCGTCCCGCCCGGGTCGGATTCAAGCATGACCGTTACGAAGTCAGGGTCTGTCTCATCCCCCGGAACCTCGGATTCCCCGGCTTCCCGGTGGCAGCGCGCAGCACAAGTCCCGCAATCCCTCTCTCATCCGCGCCGCGATCTCGTTCCCGCCGCTTTTCGGCGACGGGGCAGCGCGCGCGTCGCGAAGAACGTGAACCGATGCCCCTCGAAAGGAGTGCCATGCTGACTCTGCAACAGCCGCGCCTCGAAGCCGGAGATCAGGAGTTCGTCGACCAGGTCATCACTGACCGGAAAGGCCGTCCCGGCGCCCTGCTCGGCATCCTCGAAGCCGTACAGGAGCGCCATCCGAACAAGTACCTTCCGATGGCGACGCTCGACTACATCGCCGCGAAGACCGGGGTGCCGCTCTCCCGCGTCTTCAGCGTGGCGACGTTCTACTCGCTCTTCAACCTCAAGCCGCAGGGAGACAACACGATCTGCATCTGTCGCGGTACCGCGTGTCACACCCGCGGTTCGCGGAACCTGCTGCAGAGCGCGCGCCTTTCGCTCGGACTGGGCCTCGACGACATCAGCGAGGAGGACAAGATCCTTCTCACCACCCCCGACGGCAGATTCACGGTCAGGACGGTCGCCTGCTTCGGGCAGTGCGCGCTCGCCCCGGTGGTCGAGGTCAACCACAAGATCCGCGGCCACGTGAACGAGCGAACGCTGCAGCGCGAGATCGAAACCATCGAGCGGGAGAGTGAGTGATGGCTCGCATTCAGGACATCGCAGCATTCAACGCCGCGCGTGAGACCGGGCTCGAGAAGCTGATGCCGACCGTGCCCAGGATCACCGTCGGCATGGGCACCTGCGGCCGCGGCAACGGCGCCGAGGGGCTCTACCAGGCCTTCGCCGCCAGCATCGACCGGAGCGGCGCGGACGTCGTTCTCGCCGGCGTCGGCTGCTTCGGCTCGTGCTACTGCGAGCCGATCGTCAGCGTGCGCCTTCCGAATCATCCGCTCGTGATGCTCAAGAAGGTCGGAGCGAACGACGCGGGGCGGATTCTCCAGGATCTCGCCGGCGGCAACATCACTCCCGAGTTCGTCTACTGCAGAATCGAGGAGTGGGACCACATCACCGGCCACCTTCGCTACGGGAGCGGGTACCCGGAGGTGCCGCTCTGGAACGAAGTGCCTTTCTTCAAGGGACAGCGGAAGCTCGTCCTCCGCAACTGCGGCTTCATCAACCCCGACGACATCGAGGAGTACTTCGGAGTCGGCGGCTACCAGGCGCTCTACAAGGTGCTCATCGACGGACGCCCCGAGACCGTCATCGAGCAGGTCAAGGCGTCGAAGCTGCGCGGGCGGGGCGGCGCCGGGTACCTCACCGGGAACAAGTGGGAGTTCATGGCCAAGGCGAAGGCCGATCAGAAGTACGTGATCTGCAACGCCGACGAGGGCGATCCGGGCGCCTACATGAATCGCAACGAGATCGAGAGCGACCCGCACTCGCTGCTCGAGGGGATGATCATCGGCGGCTACGTCACCGGCGCGACCGCGGGGATCGTCTACATCCGCGCGGAGTACCCGCTCGCCGTCCGCCGCCTGCAGCGCGCGATCGAGCAGGCGCGCGAGTACGGGATGCTCGGCGAGAACATCTTCGGACGGGGCTTCAGCTTCAACATCGACATCGTCGAGGGAGCCGGAGCCTTCGTCTGCGGCGAGGAGACCGCGCTCATCGCGTCGCTGGAAGGCCACGCGGGACGGCCGCGTCCGAGACCGCCGTTCCCCGCGCAGAAGGGGCTGCGCGGAATGCCGACGAACATCAACAATGTCGAGACCTGGTACAACGTTGCACCGATCGTCACGCGGGGAGCCGCCTGGTTCACCGAGATCGGAAGCGCGAAGAGCTCCGGTACGAAGGTCATCTCGCTCGTCGGCAAGGTGCAGAACACGGGCCTCGTGGAGATGCCGTTAGGCACCCCGCTCAAGACCTACATCTATGACGTCGGCGGCGGCGGCGTGGACGGGCTCCAGGTCAAGTCGGTACAGACCGGCGGGCCGTCGGGCGGCTGCATCCCCCAGGAGATGTTCGACACACCGGTCGACTACGAGAGCCTCGCGCAGCTCGGCTCGATCATGGGGTCGGGCGGCATGGTCGTGATGGACGAAGACAACTGCATGGTCGACGTCGCCCGCTACTTCATCGAGTTCACGCACTCGGAGTCGTGCGGCAAGTGCGTTCCCTGCCGCGTCGGCCTCAACAAGTCGCTCCGCATCCTCAACCGGATGACCGAGGGAGCCGCGACGCCGCATCACATCGAGCTTCTCGACGACCTGAGCCGCTACATCCGCGAGTGCTCGCTCTGCGGCCTCGGCCAGAGCGCGCCTAACCCCGTGCTCACCACGCTCCGGCACTTCCGCAACGAGTTCGAGGACCACATCCTCGCGCGGCGCTGCGAGGCGGGAGTCTGCGAAGAGCTGGCGCTCTCGCCCTGCGAGAACAGCTGCCCGCTGCACATGGACATCCCTCGTTACCTGCAGCTCTACAAGGAAGGGCGCCACGACGACGCGTTCATGGCCGTGATCATGGACAATCCGCTGCCGTCGACGACGGGCCGCGTCTGCCAGCACCCGTGCGAGAGCCGCTGCCGCCGCAAGACGCTCGACGAGCCGGTCAACATGCGCGAGGTGCACCGCTTCATCGGCGACACAATGCTCCTCTCCGAGCGCTTCGAGGAAGTCGCGGCGCGCGTCGCCGCGCGCAAGCTCGACCCGACCGGAAGGAAGATCGCCGTCGTCGGCGCCGGCCCTGCCGGGCTCAGCGCCGCGTTCTACCTTTCGATTCTCGGCCACGAGGTCTCGGTCTACGACGACAAGCCCGAGGCGGGCGGCATGCTCGCCTTCGCGCTTCCCGAGTACCGCCTTCCGAAGGCGGTGCTGCGGCGGGAGATCGAGCTGATCGAGCGGACCGGTGTGAAGTTCACCCTCGACACGCGCGTCGGAAAGGACATCTCTCTCAACGAGCTCGACGACCGCTACGACGCCGTCTTCCTCTCGTTCGGAACGTGGAAGGAGGCAGCGCCTCTTCGCGAGCCGGGAGCCGAGCTGAAGGGCGTCTACCCAGCGCTGCACTTCCTCGAGTCCGTTGCGCGGGGAGAAAACGTGCAGCTCGGCCGCCGCGTCGTCGTGATCGGCGGCGGCAACGCCGCGATCGACTCCGCGCGAACCGCGATCCGCACCGGCGCCGACGCTACCGTCATCTACCGGCGCGAGCGGAAGGACATGCCTGCAATCGGCGCGGAGACGCACGCGGCGAAGGAGGAAGGCGCGAAGTTCGTCTTCCTCGCAGCGCCTCACAGGATCGTCGGCGACGACCAGGGGCGCGTCAAGGCGATCGAGGTCGTGAAAACGCGCCTCGGCGAGTTCGACTCCTCCGGGCGGCGCAAACCGATTCCGACAGGAGAGATCCAGCGGTTCGACTGCGACTCGGTGATCTTCGCGATCGGTGAGAGCGTCGACATCGAGCTCGCACAGTCGGCCGGCCTCAAGCTCTCCCACGGCGGCACGATCGAGGTCAACCGATATTCGCTCGCATCGAGCCGCCCGAAGTTCTTCGCCGGGGGCGACGTCGTGACCGGCGCGTCGAACGTGTCCGGCGCGATGTCGTACGGGAAGCTGGCCGCGAGGAGCATCGACCGCCAGTTGATGGAGGCCGACCGGTGGAAGTCGGCGATGCCCGACTACCAGTTCGACATGACTCCGCCCGACACGCCGAGCGAGAGCCGCCGCCACCGCGGCCGCGAGCTCGACGCGACGGTTCGCGCCCAGTCCGAGGACGAGGTCGTGGCAATGCTCTCCCACGACGAGACTCTCGACGAATGCCACCGTTGCCTGCGTTGCGACCTGAGCGTCGCAAACGCCACGTAAAGGAGCGACGCCTTGCCAAACAAGAAACTCTCAATCCGAATCGACGGCGCGCTCGTCGACGCCTACGAGGGACAGACGATCCTCCAGGCGGCGCGGGCCGGCGGCAAATACATCCCGACTCTCTGCGATCTCGAGGGAATCACCCCGGTGGGCGGCTGCCGCATCTGCATGGTCGAAGTCGAGGGCATCGACCGCGTCATGGCGGCATGCACTTCGCCCGTCCAGGAGGGGATGTCGGTCAAGACGACGACCCCGCGCCTCACGCAGCACCGGCGCCTGACGGTCGAGCTGCTGCTCGTCGAGCGCAACCACACTTGCGCAGTCTGCGTCTCCAACGGCCACTGCGAGCTTCAGACGATGGCGACGAACCTCGGAGTCTCCACCGTCCGGCTCGCCTACAACTTTCCGAAGCTCGAGACCGACCTTTCGCATCCGAAGTACGTTCTCGACCACAACCGCTGCATCCTGTGCACCCGCTGCGTCCGGGTCTGCTCGGAGCTCGAGGGGGCTCACGTGTGGAACCTGACCTCCCGCGGCATCAACACCCGCCTCGTCGCGGATCTCAACGGCAAGTGGGGCGATTCGAAGGGCTGCACGAGCTGCGGCAAGTGCGTGCAGGCCTGCCCGACCGGAGCGCTCGCGGACAAGGGCCGCGCGGTCGAGGAGATGGTCAAGCAGAACGACAGGATCAGCGCACTCGCCATGCGAAGAGGAGCGGAAGCATGAAGAAGCTCAAAGTCGCCACCGTGTGGCTCGACGGCTGCTCCGGCTGTCACATGTCGCTCCTGGACATGGACGCGGCCGTCATCTCGCTCGCGCAGAAGATCGAAATGGTCTACGGCCCACTCGTCGACGCGCAGGAGTTCCCGGAAGGGGTCGACGTGACTCTTGTCGAGGGTGCGGTCAGCTCCCAGGAAGACCTCAACAAGATCCAGAAGATCCGGCAGCGAACCGCGATCCTCGTCTCGATGGGCGACTGCGCGGTGACCGGCAACGTGCCCGCGATGCGGAACCCGATTCCGGTCCAGCGCCTCCTCCAGAGGGTCTACGTCGAAGGCACGCTGGAGGGCAAAGCAGTACCGACCGACGGCGTGCCTCCCCTGCTGAAGCACGCGCGTCCCGTACGCGAGTTCGTGAAGGTCGACCTCTGCCTTCCGGGATGCCCGCCTCCCGCGAAGACGATTTCGGGGGTCATCGCCGCGGTGCTCGAAGGGCGCAAGCCCGACGCGAACCTGACCGTGAAGTTCGGATGAGGAGCCACTGAATGAAACGCATCACGATCGATCCCGTCACCCGCATCGAAGGGCATGCGAAGGTCACGATCCACCTGAACGACGATGGGCGCGTCGCCGGCACGGAGTTCCACGTAACGCAGGTGCGGGGCTTCGAGAAGTTCACCGAGGGGCGGCCCTACTACGAGATGCCTGGCATCACCGCTCGCATCTGCGGCATCTGCCCGGTCAGCCATCTGCTCGCGTCGGCGAAGGCGTGCGACTCGATCATGGCCGTGAAGATTCCGCCGGCCGCGAAGCTGCAGCGCGAGCTGGTGCACTGCGCGCAGGTCGTTCAGTCGCACGCGCTCAGCTTCTTCTACCTCTCTGCCCCCGACCTTCTGCTCGGAATGGACGCCGATCCCGCGACGCGAAACGTCATGGGGCTCATCGCCGCGCACCCGGAGCTCGCGCGCCAGGGGATCGAGCTGCGGAAGTTCGGCCAGCAGGCCATCGAAATGCTCGCGAAGGAACGGATTCACGGAGCGGGCATCGTGGCCGGCGGCATGGCGGAGCCGGTCACCACGGCGACGCGGGACAAGATCCTCGTCGACCTCCCCGCGGCGAAGGCCACGGCGGTTCAGACCCTCAATTTCTTCAAAGGCGCGATCGAAAACTACCAGGAGGAGATCGAGTTCTTCGGCTCAGCGCCGCTGATGTCGGCCGGCCTCGTCGACCGCTCGGGCAACCTGCAGCTCTACGACGGCGGGCTTCGCTTCCGTGATGCGTCGGGCGCGATCGTCGAGGACCAGATCCCCGCCGAGGATTACGCGACCTGGATCGGCGAGGCGAGCCTTCGCGAGTCGTACATGAAGGCGCCGTACTTCAAGCCGAAGGGCTTTCCCGACGGGCTTTACCGCGTTGGACCGTTAGGCCGGATCAACGTGGCCGACCGCTGCGGCACGCCGCTCGCAGACGCGGAGCTGGAAGAGTTCCGGCAGCGATTCGGCCATCCGGCGCACAGCGCATTCCTCTACCACTACGCTCGCCTGATCGAGATCCTCTACGCGCTCGAGCGGATCGAGATGATCCTCGGGATGCCGGAGCTCATGTCGACGCAGGTCAGGGCGACCGCGGGGGTCAACGCCCTCGAGGGCTTCGGAATGATCGAGGCGCCGCGAGGCGTGCTGATCCACCATTACAAGGTCGACGAACAGGGAGCCATCGTCTGGGCCAACCTCATCGTCGCCACCGGCCACAACGCTCTCGCGATCGGGAAAGGCGTGCAGCAGGTGAGCGAGCACTTCATCGACGGCACGAAGCTCCAGGAAGGGATGCTGAACAGGGTTTCCGCCGTCGTTCGCGCGTACGACCCGTGCCTGAGCTGCTCGACCCACGCGGCAGGCGTGGTCCCGGTGCGCATCCGGCTCGTCGGCCCGCAGGGAGAGTTTCTCGACGAGATCGCCCGCCCGTAGCGGGCGCGAGGCTGCATGTCGCGCATCTTGATCATCGGATACGGCAACACCCTCCGCGGCGACGACGCAGTCGGCTGGCTCGCCGCGGAGGCGCTGTCCGAATGCGTCGACGGAGCGAAGGCCACGGTGCTGGCGAGGCATCAACTCGCCCCGGAACTCGCCGAGACGATCAGCTCGTTCGACGTCGCCTTTTTCGTCGACGCCACGCAGGACGGAGAACCGGGCGATCTGCGCTGCGACGAGGTCGAGCCGCGACTGACGGATTCCGGGCTCACGCACAGCGCGTCACCGGAGGCGCTGCTCGTCCTGTCCCGCGAGCTTTACGGCAGCGCGCCGCGGGCCTTCCTCTTTTCGCTCTGCGGCGAATCATTCGACCTCGAGGAGCGCCTCTCGCCGCGCGTCGAGCGGGCGCTGCCGCGCCTCGTGAATCTGGTCGGTCACGTCGCGAGGAGCGCTGCCGCGCTCCTCGTGTGACTCAGCGCCCCTCGGACGGCTCGTCGCGCGACCCGAAGGCAGCGTTGCCGGCGAGGAGCCCCACGAGGCTCCCGAGCGTCGCCGACATGAGCACGTCGGAGGGCCAGTGCCGCAACGCGAGCACTCGCGCCACGGCCACCGACACCGCGAGGATCACCGCGACGATCCGGAGCGCCCGCGATCGCGCGCCCGCGAGAATCACGACCATCAGCGCGAAGGCGCCGATCGTGTGCCCGCTGGGAAACGACGTCTCCCCTTCCCACCGGAGCACGTCGTGGCCTAACCAGGTATCGGGACGCGCCCGCTCGAAGACGCGCTTCATCAGCGACGCGATCGCTCCCGCGACGACGCCCGCGATGGCCATGGCGCTGCCGAGCCGCCACCAGTCGCGTCGCCCGAGCGCCAGCCCAGCGACGACGAAGAAGAGCACGACCATCGGCGGGTTCGCCCCGCCGCCGAACCGGTTCGTCAACCGGATCCAGTCGTGCAGCGCGTCGGATCGGAGCCCGGTCGCCGCTGCGATCGCGCGCATGTCGAAGAGAAAGTAGCTGGCGGCGACCGCCGCCGAGCCCGCGAGGAGCAGAACCGCCACCACGAGGGCGCGAGGCCTGTGGCCGCGCACGGCCAACCGCAGATAGGTCGTCCGGAGGTCGGTGACGAACAGTGGCCACGATTCACGCAGTTTGCCAAGGCGCCCGCGCAGGAACACGAGCAGCGTCATCCCGACGATCCACCAGTAGACGACGTCCCAGCGCGGGGCCTCGCGGCCGAGGAACGAAACTTCGCTCACGTCGAGAGGCGCGTTGAAGAACGAGCGGTTCAGCCGGAGCACGGGATCGGGCCAGGTAACCGAAACGGCGAGCAACGCGACGAGGAGCGCCGACGCGATGGCGCTCCCGCGACCCGCGGCCTGCGTCGGCTCATGGATGCTGGTAGACATCGAACCTCTTCCCGATCATGCGTACGCTCGCCCTGAGCTCGTACGCCAGCAGATTTCCGCCGAGGTCCGCCGCCTTGTCGGCGCGGACGACGATGACATTCGGAAGCGGGCCGGACCGGAGCAGGTCGCGCCCGCCGTGCCTGACCGTATCGAGGCGCGACGGCATCTCTCGCGTCCAGAGGTGCGGGGTGTAGTGCATCGCGATCTCCTCCCCCGGAACGCCCAGTCGCGTCAGCTCCCGCACCAGAGGCGCGGTCGACGCCATTTCGTTCGCGAGCGGCATACAGACCGTGACTGCGATTCCCATCGGGATCGCGAAACAGAGCGCCACGGCCAGTGCGTTGCGCGGCGTCGCCTCCATGCGACCGAAGATGTCCCAGAGGAGCGAGCCGATCCCCGCAACCGTCATCGCCGCAAACAGGATTCGCAGCTCGCCTCGCGCCAGCAGCTCCGCATCCTCGGGGCGCGTCGCGAGGCCTGGTCCCACCGCAATTCCCACGGCGCCGACGACCGCAACCAGGGCGAGAACGGCGCGGTTTCCGGCCCTCGCAAAGCGCGCCAGACGCTCGTCGGGGCGGGCCACGAACGACGCGACGAGCACCGCCGCCGCGGGCATCGACGGCAGCATGTAGACCGGGAGCTTGCTGCTGATCAGCGAGAACGGCACGAAGACCGCGGCGACCCAGAGCACGCAGAAGCGCAACGCGGGGCTGCCCTCTCGCCACCCTGCCACGAGGCCGGCCACGACGAGCAGGATCCACGGAAACCATATCGCCGGGGCACTCGTGAGGTAGAACCACGGAGGTTCGCCGTGCGTCCATGCGTTCACGACTCGACCGGCGGCCTGCCTGACGACGATTTCCTCGATCCAGCCGCGTCCCGCGATCATGGTCGCCGGCACGAGCCACGCGAGCGGCGCGAGAAGCAGCACCGGCAGAGCGACCGCGTCGCGAACTGGTGGTCGTCTTCTGCGACGCCAGCATTCGAGCGCGTAGATCGCGGCGATGATCAGCGGTGCGAACGGCCCCTTGACGAGCGTCGCGATTGCGGTGAATCCGGCCGCGAGTAGAAGATCCGAGCGGACGTGCGTCTCGAGATACCTCCAGAGGAAGAGCGCGGCGGCCGTCGTCAGGAGAACGAACGCACTGTCCATTCGCGCAGACTGCGCGACACCCCACACGAGCGCGAACGACGCGACGACGAGCTCGGCCCAGGCCTGGGACTTCTCGCCCGCAAGCTCGCGCGCGACACGCCCGGTCAGCCACACGAGCGCGATCGTGCTCAGCAGCGACGGCAGCACGAAGGGCCAGATCGAGCGGGGTCCGAACAGCGACTCCAGCGCGCGAACGAGCCAGAAATGGAGCGGCGGCTTGTGGGTGTAGGGCTCGCCGTTCAAGGTCGGGACCACGATCGTCCTCGCCGTCTTCATTTCGCGAACGACCTGACCGTACTTCGTCTCGTCCCCGACGAATAGGTCGCGCTGGAGAGGAGAGACGCAGGCGAGGACGAGAAGCACACCCGTTACCGCGCGAAGGATGACCGTCCGGGACACGCGGGGATTATAGCGGGGTGGTGGCAGCCGCCCGCCCCGTGGTAAGCGAACCGCGCCGGGACCACACATCGTCGATCGGCGACCGGCCCCGGCGGAAAGCGCGCCTTTCCCCCTCGGAATCGGAATCGGAGCGCGATACTTGCCGCGCCTCCCTCGATCCTCGATAGAATGATCCGTAAGTTGTCACGAGGAGGCGCTCATGTCGGACCTTACTGACGCGCTGCGCAAGCGGCTCGCCGACGAGGACGAGGAGTTTCGCCGCTGGTCCCGCGAGCATCGCGAGTGCGAAGACCGGCTCGCGATGCTCACGGAAAAGAGGTCCCTCTCCTCCGAGGAAGAGCTCGAAGAGAAGGAACTGAAAAAGAGAAAGCTGCACCTCAAGGACCTGATGGCCGGAAAGGCCAGGCAGCTCACGGGCTGACGAGGCCCGGCTCCATCCCATCCAGAACGGCCTGACTCCCGCCTCGTGTCGGAGTCCTCCGGATGGTCGTGTGCCCGAGCTTCCGGCCTTGGGGCGGGCGTCGTTCTGGCCGTTCCCCGATCCCTCCGGTCGTAGTCGGGCGGGTATTCCGCTTCGCCGCCCCCCGGAATTGTCGATCGGCGGTCACGACGGAAACTCGCTAGAATGGCCGGGATGGACGAAACAGAAAACGGGACGGTGGAGAGCACGGGCGAGAAGCCGAAGCTCCGGCGCCGCGGGGTTCTGGCGATCCCCACGCTGCTGACGATCATGAACGTCCTGTTCGGCTTCATCGCGATCCTGCTCGCGATGCGAGCGAGCCAGGCAAACGTCCTCGGTGACCCGCTACGGGCGGGCCGCCTGTTTCAGCTGGCGTGCTGGTCGCTCATCATCGCCGCGATCTTCGACACCTTCGACGGACTCGTCGCGCGCCTGATGAAGGCGACGACCGAGTTCGGCAAGGAGTACGACTCTCTCGCTGACGTAGTCACCTTCGGAGTCGCACCCGCCGTGCTCGTCTATGCGTGGGGGCTCAACCAGCTTGGACGGCTCGGCGCAGGGATCGCATTTCTCTTCCTCGTCGCGGGATCGCTCCGCCTGGCGCGATTCAACGTGATCAGCGCGAAGACCGACCACCGCTACTTCGTCGGGCTCCCGATCCCCGCGGGAGCTCTGACGCTCTCCTCGGTGATCAACTACGCGCCGCAGCCAGTCACCGACAAGGGCTTCGCGATCGTCATGATGGTCGTAACCATCTTCATCGCCTTCGCGATGGTCTCCACGGTCCGCTACCGAAGCCAGAAGTTCTCCAACGTCCAGAAGCCGGTGCCCGTCCAGGTGATGCTCTTCATCGTGTTGATGATCGCGCTCTTCCTCAAGTGGCCCGCGGAGTTCATGCTGCTCTTCGGCATCTTCTACGTGGGCTCGGGGCCGGTCGTCAAACTCTGGAGCGTCGCATTCCCGCGCTCCCCCGAGCCCGAACCGGCCACGCCGAGCACGGCGTCCGAGCAGCACTGACAGAGCGCCGGGTGCCCCTTCCGGGGAGCGCCTCAGGCGGTGAGGAGTCGTCCGCATGCCGAAATCGAAGAATGGGTACCGCGTCGCCGTCGTGAATCCGCACACGCTCGTGGGAACCGAGCTGAAGAGCCTCCTGCATGGCCGGGGCGTTCATTTCGCAGGAATCCGGCTGCTCGACTCCACGGGCGAGAACGAAGGCGCGCTCACCGACCTCGGTGACGAGGCAGCCGTCGTCAACGAGATCTGCGACCTCGAGCTCGAGGATCTCGACGTCGTCTTCTTCTGTGGGAACGCCGCAAAGAACGAGCCGTGGATCGCCAAGGCCGACTCGCTCGGCTTTCTCGCGATGGACCTGTCGAAAGAGCGCGAGACATCGTTGGACGACACCCCTCTCGTCGCGAACCTGAACGCGGGGCCCGCGGCCCAGGAGGCAGGCGCCGTGGTCGCGCCGCACCCGGTCACGATTCCGCTTGCGCTCGTGCTCGATCGCGTGAAGCGCCTGTCGAAGATCGAGCTCTGCGCGGCGACCGTCGTGCAGCCCGCGTCGGAGTTCGACAAGCCCGGACTCGACGAGCTCTTCCAGCAGACGATTCAGTCGCTCAACCTCCAGTCGCTCTCCAAGGGCGTGTTCGATCGTCAGCTCGCGTTCAACCTCTTCCCCGCTCCCTCAGCGAGCGGGGCCGAGGCCCAGGTCGAGGTCGAGCTCCGTGCAATCCTCGGCGTGACCGTGTCGGTTTCCCTCGTGCAGGGCTCGACCTTCCACGGGCACAGCTTCTCGATCTTCGTGCGCACCGCCGAACCGCTCGACGCGGCCGCCATTCGCGAGGCGATCGGCGCGAGCCCCGCGATCGAAGCGGTCGACGAGGCGGAGGGTTCGACGATCGACGCCGCCACGAAGGACTCGGTGCTCGTCGGCCGGGTAAAGCGCGACGACGCGATCCCGAACGGCATCTGGATCTGGGCGGTCTGCGACAACCTGCGGCGCGGCTCCGCGTTGAATGCCGTCCTCGTCGCCGAGGCGATGTTCAACGACTTCGCCTGGGCGAACTGAGGGCACCCGGAGCCCGGCCCGGCCGATCTCGAACCGGGGTCCTTCGCGTCGACGTGCCGGACGCGACGCAACCGACGCCGACGGCGGGATACCACGCGCCGGGCGGTAACCGCAGCAGACGGCATTTCCGACTTTGCCGCTTGCCTCTCCCCCGCCCACGGCGGCTACACTGATCCCACCATCGTCAATGAACAGTCTCACAGCACTGCCCGCCACGCGTGTGCCACCATGAGAGAGTCGAGCGAGATTGCAACAGCTCACGAGCAGGCGCCTCTCCCCGCCCGCGCGCCGACTGAGTTCTCCGGCATCTTCGACGAACACGTCGTACACGACGTGCACCATCTCTTCCGGAAGAAGACGAAGCAGCGCGAGGTGATCATGCTCGTCGGCGGGCTCGCCGGCGTGGGCCTAGGGACGTTCACCGCGGTGATCTCGCGGGGCAACACGAGACTTCTGATCGAAACTCTGCGTAGCTTCATGTGGGGCCTCGCGCTCCTCTCGGGATGGTGGTCGATGCAGAAGGGCTGGGCTCGCTTCATGCTCGATCAGGTGGTCACGGGACGGGTTCACGGGGTCGGCATCATCGTCGATCAACTCGACGACCGCGCAACCTGGGACGAGTTCTGCTCCGCACGCCTCAGCAACTCGGCAGCGCTCTTGTTCGTCGACGAGAAAGAGAGGACGCCGCAGGTACTCGCGTTCGACGGCCTTCCGCTTCACCGCAGCTTCTTCGAATCGGAAGAGGACTGGCACGAGGTCAGTGAGTTGATCCGCGAGCGGGTTCGCAACGTCAGCCTCGTCGCGGGCGGCTGACGCGAACCGATCATTCCGAGTGCGCAAACGTGAAACGCGCCGGCTCTCGCCGGCGCGTTTCATTTGCACTCGCGTGCGATCTCTTACGAATCGACGGACTGACCCTGGTCGCCATACCCGCGGTGTACCGGCTTCGGGGTGCGCCAAAGGCCCGACGTGATCAGTTCCTTCACGTAGATGAACTCCTTCGGAAGGCGATCGTAGAGCTTCACGAAGAGCTCTTCGTGCTGGACGATTTCCTTGTGCCAGAGCTCCTTGTCGACGCTCATCACCTGGTCCCACTTCTCCTTCGAGAAGTCGAGGCCCTGCCACTCGATGTCTTCGTATGCAGGCGCCCAGCCGAGCGGCGTCTCGTGCGCGCGGCCGCGCCCGCGGGCGCGCTCGATGATCCACTTGAGGATTCGCATGTTGTCGCCGAATCCCGGCCAGACGAAGTTACCCTTGGCATCCTTCCGGAACCAGTTCACCGAGAAGATGCGCGGCGGCGCGGGAAGAGTGCGGCCGAAGTCGACCCAATGGTTGAAGTACGACCCCATGTGATAGCCGCAGAAAGGCAGCATCGCCATCGGGTCGCGGCGGACCTCGCCGGTCGCGCCGACCGCGGCCGCAGTCGTCTCCGAGCCCATCGTCGCGGCCGAGTAGACGCCGTAGGTCCAGTTGAACGCCTG